>JBDTWP010000379.1:0-6865 GCA_040006615.1 Ferruginibacter sp. | reverse complement strand
TATCGCGCCTGGTTTGGGACCAGGAGGTCGCAGGTTCGAATCCTGCCATCCCGACCCATTGCCTCGTTGATTCATTTCAATGAGGCTTTTTTATTACTACAAAATCAGGAGGATAAGATCGCCTTGGCTGGCACCTGTTTTTTTTCAGGAGTATAATTAAAATTATCGCTTTATATTTAGAAAAAATTCTCCAGATCCTTCAATATTTTAAATGGTTCATTGCAAATAACCTTAAATGACTAATTTTTTACATAAACATGCTATATAGAGGGTTTACCTAAAAATTAAATCCCTCTTTATTTTTTTGTTTTTCTGAATAACATGTATATATTTGTTTACTCAACGGTACTTATTGTCTAAAAGATCATAAAGATTTTTAAGCTTTTTGCCTTTTAGGTACCATTATCTTAGTCAGGAAACCATCCATCCATTATCGTCTTACGAAATACCCTTTATTAACGAGTTGTCCTCCATTTTCATTTGCCTATAACGATTATTTATTGTATTGAATTAAGTATTTTTATTATTTGGACCATTCAATTGGTTTGAATAGTGATAGAAACTTAGAGTGTTTTAAAAAATCATTTTTAATAGATTTATGTATACATGCTTGTTTGATTAATTGCTATTATGTAAGAAAAGTAAGACACATTTTACATGCACAATCAATTAAAAGGATAATTTATCTCGTGTTCATTAGGTTATTTAAAAATTTAAAATGTCAGACAGCTTAGAAAATATTATAATTAAGTTAAATATAAAGAATGCGGATAGGTAATTTAATTAATTTAATAATGCAGAAATGATGGTACGGATAAATAACAAATATTGTTTTAAATACTAACTATATGAGTAATTTAACAAAAAAATGGTACGCTTTATACACAAAGCCAGGCTGTGAGAAAAAGGTGGCAAATTTGTTGTCCCGCAAGAATATTGAAAATTATTGCCCGCTGAAACGTCATCTGAATGGTAGAAAAAAGATATTATTGGAGCCATTTTTCACGTCTTATGTATTCGCAAAAATTACCGACTCGGATTTGTCGAAAATTCGAATGACAGATAGTGTCGTGAATTTTGTTTATTGGTTAGGAAAACCAGTAGTAATACATGATGAAGAAATAGGGATCATGAAACAGTTTATGAATGAATATTCCAATGTGAAACTGGAAAAGATCCCCTTCGATGCAGATGGTAAAGTAAAGGTAATTGAAGGACCACCTGCGGATACAAAGGCGCATTTGGTATCAGTTAAAAACAACACCGTTAAAATAATTTTGCCTTCACTTGGATATCTGATGCTGGCGGAGGTCGAAAAGTCAAATGTTGAAATAATAACTTCCACAAAACAAACTTATGCGTTAGCAGAGAAATACCGTTTTGCTATTTGAGAGAATTAACCCAGTTCAATAGTAGAATTGCAAAGCAAGCTTTCAAAATTTACCACATAAAAAATTCATCTACCTTATTTTGCCCCTGGCATATTTAGAATGGCTGAAATTGGCGGGATGCTAAAGAAAGCCATACGAAGCCGCAGGAATACCCTCAATATTCACTGTTGTATTACCTGTAATCCGGGTAACCATTAATCGATTACCTGCTTTTCATTTCTCATTACAGAAAATAGATTTCATCAAAAATAATAATTTAAGGTAAAAATACGTTTACAGACTGTACTACTCTTTTTGCAATTGACAAAGAAATCCGGATGAAATAAAGGCTGGTAATTTAAACATGGCTACCTTGTAGCTTCTTTCATTTTTCGTCGGGGCTGTTGCAAAAAAGGTCGGTTACTTATATAAATTTATAATATAAAATTCATGATTTTCACCTCTACATTTTCCGGGAAATGAATATTACATATACTAATCTTTTTAGATTTTTCTTTGCTCTTGTAGATTTCCTCGCGATAAACATTATTCATTTAACTCTTTTATTGAATCTAAATCGAGTGCACGGAAATAATTCTCAAAAGTATACGATACTTTTTATAGTAAGTAATATTGCATGGCTGGGTTGCGCTTATATTACGGGCCTTTATATTAACGACCAGATTGTTAATTTTGAGAAGTTTGCGAAGCGTACGGTTCAGGCATTTGCCCTCTTCATTACTGCATTGTTATTATTTATTTTTCTATATAATTTTAATTACAGCCGGCTATTTGTATCGCTGAATATTTTAGGAATTGGTATAGAATTGCTCATTACCAGGATCCTGTTTGTGTGGGGAATAGCCTATTTTGGAAAGCAGGAACGGTTTAACAAGAAGATTGTGTTGTTGGGCTATAACGAATTATCCAAGCAATTGGTAAATTATTTTTCCACCAACAGTAAATCTATTTCAATAGAAGGATATTTTGAAGATTACCAAAATATCAATGAATTGTCGGTATTTCCAATACTGGGTAATCGTGATGAATGTGTTACGTATGCAATAGAACATAATGTAAAAGAGATATATTCCACCATCTCCCCTGAAAAGCATTCCTATGTGTATGAATTAGCCCAGACGGCAGAGAAGAATATGATACGATTTAAATTCGTACCCGATTTCAGGATGTTTGTCAACCGGAATATTCATGTGGATATTGTAGAAAGCATTCCGATTTTATCATTTAGATCCGAACCGCTCGAAGACTTAGTAGCAAGTTCCAAAAAGCGGTTATTTGATGTCATGTTTAGTCTTTTCATTATTATATTTTTACTGTCCTGGTTGCTGCCTTTATTGGCCATCCTGATAAAACTGAATTCAAAAGGTCCCGTATTTTTTGTTCAGTTGAGATCAGGAAAAGACAACAAGGAATTCAGGTGTTTTAAGTTCAGGACACTTACATTGAATCCTGAATCTGATTCAAAACAGGTTACCCGTGATGATACCCGCTTTACAAAGTTGGGAAAATTTCTCAGGAAGACAAGCCTGGATGAACTACCTCAATTTTTCAATGTTCTGCTGGGCGATATGTCTGTTGTAGGACCCCGTCCGCATATGCTAAAGCATACGGAAGATTATTCCAGGTTATTGGATGAGTACATGATCCGGCATTTTGTTAAGCCGGGAGTAACCGGATGGGCCCAGGTAAACGGTTTCCGGGGTGAAATAAAAGAAGAAGAGCAATTACGAAAAAGAATTGAGTATGATATCTGGTACCTTGAAAATTGGAGCTTGTGGTTAGATGTTCGTATTATCTTTTTGACTTTGTATGTTACTTTTAAAGGAGACAAAAACGCTTTTTGATTCCTGAAGGCTAATATTATTTTTTCCTGTATCCACTTTCCATAGTCCGTTTACAACAGCAAAATCCAGGCTATCTGCAAAGTTTAATGATTTAATTCTACTCAATCCAGCTTCCGGGCCCTCCGAATAAAATCGCTTGATTTATCCTGGATTAGTTGTACAATTAAAGACAATTCATAATTATTCCCCGGACATTTACACGAGCTTCCCTTTATTCAATTGCCGGAATTTACTTAGGGTATTTACTATTGCAAAAATTAGATTAATACCTGGCTCTACACGTACAAAGCCATCCTGATTCTACACGGATTAGTTTTTGATCTAACCGGCATTATTTAATCTTCCTAATTTAAAGCGCCCGTTGTACCTGGGCTTGCCGGGAAAGTAACTCCTCAGCTTAATAGTTCCTTTGTTTTCGCTGATCGCGGGTTTAGGTTTATATTAGCCAGCTTAAACTGTGCCGTTATGAGCAGGAATTTATACCTTAATAATTGTAAGTCAAGTGCGCAGAGAAAATTGCCTCGTCAGGCTATTTTTATACCCTCCTGCTGATAGCCGGTAAAGATATCTTTACAGTATTTTAGAAGAGTTACTACATACTAAAATATAACCTATGTGCGTTTTAAGAAGTAATCCTATCTTATTAAAATAAAACTGAAACCTTGAAAACCCTTTTTACTAAAAAATTATTATTGTTATCCCTTTTTTCCTTGGATAATTTTTCAATTGATAGCAAATTTGATTTTGCTATTACCCCGCCTCTTTCTGCAGGTGCAGGTTAAAAACCTGCCGGATCAATGTAGTCGAACCTCCTGGCACTTAAGGAAATAGCTGAAAGGAAAAATGACCATGGTATAAATATACCGCCCATCTGCCTGAATGTCTTAAATCTTCTGCCAGCTGCTACAATTTAAGAGAGCATCGAATAAAAAACATATCACTGTAAAAAGTAGATAAGGTGGGTTGTGTTACCTGCAACGGCACCGCCATAATCCAAAACCCTTTATTTCATCCTGTACTTCATCCAATACTATTGAAAAATCATGAAAAAGCTTTTATTTCTATCATTAATTGTGTTTGCCAACACCGTACAAGCAAAAAATTATTATATCTCTGCAACCGGTAATAATTCAAATAATGGCCTAACCCCCGGAACTGCATGGCAAACCATTGTGAAATTAAATGCGTCTTCCGCAAGCATAGCCGCTGGTGATTCGATCCTGTTTGAACGGGGAGATATATTTTATGGTGGTATCATTGTAACTAAAGCGGGTCTTAATTTCGGTGCATACGGTATCGGGGCAAAACCGGTCATCAGTGGTCTTTCAACTGTTGCCGGATGGGTAAATTTAGGCGGAAATATATGGGAAGCCCCGGTTATAAATGTAAGCAATGGCGTAAACCTGGTAATGCGTAATAATGTAATTCAACAGGTAGGGCGATACCCAAATGCCAATGCGGCAAACCAGGGATACCTGACTTATACAGCAGCAACAGGCACCTCTATAACCGGCCCCGCACTTTCAACAACATCAAACTGGACAGGCGCGGAAGTGGCAATAAAATTTGTTCGTTGGGATATTGTACATAAAAAAGTTACAGCGCACGCTGGCGGAGTTGTTTCTTTCGCAAGTTTTGGATCAACCCCAAGGGTGGGATATGGTTACTTCTTTCAAAGAGATCCCAGGACATTGGACAAGGACGGAGAGTGGTATCATAATTTCAGCACTAGTAAGCTCAGGATGTATTTCTCAACTAATAACCCATTACCCTATAATATTCAAATAGCTACAGTTGAGAACCTGATTGCAAGTGATTATGGAAGTCTGTCAATTACGAATCTATCTTTCAATGGGGCTGGAAAAAAAGCAATATACACACATGGTGGCACAGGTATAATTATCAAAAATTGTGATGTAACCAACAGTGGTGGTGAAGCGATTACAGCTTCTTCCTCTTTAAATGTGACGGTAGATAATTGTACAACGAATAATAGTCTGGGTTCGGGAATCAGGGTATTAAACAACAGCTCCGGTACAGTTAATTTATCAGTTACAAATTGTAATATAGACAGCACCTCTCTTATCGCCGGGATGGAAATCAGTGATGGAGTAAATGGTGGAGCCGGGTTATTATGCAAAGGGGGATCCAATGTCAATATTCAAAACAACACCATAACAAACAGCGGTTATTTAGGTATGGAGTGGCAGGGGAACAATGTATATGTAAAGTATAATTTTTTGAGTGTATTTTGTGTGGTCAGAAATGACGGAGCAGGGATATATACCGTGGAAAAAGGGGGAAGTGTTTTACCGGTCCGGACAAACAGGAATATTATAAGCAATATTGTAATAAATGGGATAGGGAATAACAATGGAACTCCGGATATAGATGAATTTGACAAGCACGTAAATGGTCTCTATTTTGACCTTGGTACCAGAACTGTAACAGTAGATTCTAATACAGTTGCTTTTACATTTGGTGCAGGACATCATGGAAACAATAATGCAAGTTTAACTATAACCAATAACCTGTACTTTGATAACGAGTATTCGTTTTCAATACAAAGATTTGATTCTGCCAATCTTGTCAGGAACATGATAATCAAAAAGAATATATTTTACCCCTATAAAATTCACTATAGAAACTTAGGATTGGATTATCCAACTTTAAATACCAAGGTAAATGATATTGCTTCATTTGGAACACTTGACAGTAACTACTATTCAACAAATCCAGGCGTAGATACATCACTTAAAGCAGTTACTACCTATGTAAACAGAAGTAATTATGTAGAGACTTATCATCCGTTTTCCTATTTGACCGGAACTATTGGAATTGAAAAACATTCCGTAAATGTTGTAAATACCGGAACACTTGAATACAATGCAAGCAACACGCCTAAAGTAGTTTCCTTTCCGGGGTTAAGTAAAAAAGATGTGTTCGGGAATGTTTACAATAATTCCGTTACGATACCCGCATGGAGCAGTAAAGTGCTGATTGCGAATGGGACCGGTTCTAGCTCAAATAAGTCCCCTGTAGCAAATGCCGGCTCCAATCTTGTGGTCGCATTACCTACAAATATTGCAAGCCTAACAGGTAGCGGAACCGACACCGATGGCACTATTAGCAGTTATGCCTGGTCAAAAATATCCGGCCCGTCTTCAGGAACGATAGCATCGGCTAATATTGCAACCACTGCTCTGAATAATTTGGTACAGGGAGGATATCAATTCCAGTTAATTGTAACAGATAATAACGGAGCAACTGGAAAAGACACCATGCAGGTAACAGTAAATGCTGTTGTTAACCAGTCACCGGTCGCAAATGCAGGAATCAATACAACCATTACATTGCCAATAAATACAACCACTTTAACCGGTAGCGGCACAGATGCAAATGGCACGATCAGCAGTTTTGCCTGGTTAAAAATATCCGGACCATCATACGGAACGATTGCATCGGCCGGTATTGCAACCACAGCATTGAATAATTTGGTACAGGGAGGATACCAATATCAATTGACTGTTACGGATAACAACGGAGCAACAGGAAAAGACACTGTACAGGTAACAGTAAATGCAGCAGTTAACCAGTCGCCCAAAGCAAATGCGGGTTCTGATAATTCAA
>JBDTWP010000378.1:0-6980 GCA_040006615.1 Ferruginibacter sp. | reverse complement strand
TGGCAAACCGGAAGTGGTACCCAAAGCAATATGAATGTAAATGAAGTGGTGGCTTACAGGGGACATGTAATCAATGGCGGTAAACTGGAGGACAAAGAAAAATTTTTACACCCCAATGATGATGTCAATAAGTCGCAATCCAGCAATGATACATTCCCTACAGCCATGCACATTGCGGCATATAAAATTTTAATTGAAACCACCATACCGGGAATCGAAAAATTAAGGGATACCCTGGAGGCAAAAAGCAAAGCGTTTATGCGGGTGGTAAAGATCGGCCGTACGCATTTTATGGATGCCACTCCATTAACGGTCGGACAGGAATTCAGCGGATATGTATCACAATTGACCCATGGATTAAGAGCGATCCAAAATACGCTGGCACATTTAAGCGAACTGGCCCTGGGTGGCACGGCAGTGGGCACCGGCATCAATACACCGGATGGTTATTCTGAAAATGTGGCAAAGCATATTGCAACACTAACCGGATTACCTTTCATTACCGCAGAAAATAAATTTGAAGCATTGGCGGCACATGATGCCATTGTAGAAACACATGGGGCATTAAAAACAGTAGCGGTCAGTCTGATGAAAATCGCCAATGATATCCGTATATTATCCTCCGGCCCAAGGTCGGGAATCGGCGAAATTTATATCCCGGATAATGAACCGGGCTCTTCCATCATGCCTGGTAAGGTAAACCCTACCCAATGCGAAGCCTTAACCATGATTGCCGCACAGGTAATGGGTAATGATGTAACCATCGGCATAGGTGGCAGCATGGGACATTTTGAACTAAATGTCTTTAAACCGGTAATGATCTATAACTTTTTGCATAGTGCGAGACTGATTGGCGATGCCTGCGTATCTTTTAATGATAAATGTGCCGTCGGCCTGGCACCCATTGAGGCAAATATTAAAAAACATGTTGATAATAGCCTGATGCTGGTTACTTCCCTCAATACAAAGATTGGTTATTATAAAGCCGCGGAGATCGCACAGAAAGCACATAAAGAAGGAACTACTTTAAAAGAAATGGCAGTAAAACTAGGCTATCTGACTCCTGAAGAATTTGATGCATGGGTGATACCTGCCAATATGGTGGGAAAGATCGATTAAAAAGTATTTATTTGAATACAAAAGGGCCAACTGCAAAGAAACCCTAACCCATTCATATTCATGTGTTTTAAGCACTATTCAACGCCGGGATAGTTAAAACAGTGTGTGGGCGGCGATCCAACGGGATAATAAAAATTGTTAATTTTCGTTATCCTGAAGCCAGGAAGTAATGATATTTTTAGTAATTACTTCCTCCCGGTATCCTTAACAACACTCCCTGTATGAAAAACGGGCTATTTTATGTCAATCTAATCCTGGTAATTTGCCTCCTGCAAATATTATCCTTCTTAGCTATTTCAATTCCAATTAAAAAATGCCAGCAAAATCCGTTGAACAGCCTGAATTATGTGTGTGCCTGGGATATTGGATTAATAATATTAGATAAAAACAATTCAGCATTTGCGGGGAAAAAACGGATTCGTATCCTTAACCGGGTGGGTATCCGGGATTTCACACAAGTCCAATACCCGCCGGTCTGCAAACCGTCTGCGGCAAGCGCCACCGTTTCGGCACACGAACCACAAGATGATTAATGTAAATTTCATTCTAAAACAGCCCCCGGGAAAACAAAAAGTACTTATTTCAAATATCCGATTCTATGAAAAAAAATTTACCTGGTATGATCTTTACTGCGGTGCTTACTTTGACCGGCTTTCTTAATGTTAAGTCTGTAATTGGCCAGGTTCAAACCGGTAAAAGTTATATAAACATTACAAAGGGTGCCACCGGGGGAACCTTTGAACCCGGAGATACGCTGGAAATCCGTTCGGCCATAGCGGTAGGAAACTTTGCATCTTTTTCCATTACGCAGGTACGTTACAATGATACCATTGATAATAACTTTACTTATATACCCGGTACCATAAAGATTTTAACAAACGAAGGGCTTAGTTTCCGGTCTTATTCTGATGCAGCCAATGATGACCAGGCGATGTATAACAGTGTAGGCAAAAATCTCCGAATCAATTTAGGTTCTACCGCTACCAATGCGGCGAGTACAGCTAATACTGCAGCAACCGGCGGTACCATTGCCTACAATAATAAACCCTCCTTTTATGGGGGAGTTTGCATTATGGTAGCTTCATTCAGGGTGAAAATAAATACAGGATTATCATTTAATACCATGATAACCTTACCTGGTGGTGCTTTTAGATATATCAAGGCGGGTATCCCGGCAACTGTAAATTTTGAAGCCTATAAAATCATGTTGTTTAAAAACTTAGGTAGCTGTATTAATTATGTTGGTTCAAATGCCTTGATTGAGAATAATGGAACTTTTGGCAGTGGGAGCACGCAAAACAGGGGCGCTTCTACTATTGTGCCAGGCTATAGTTTTACAAATTTTGGCACAGGTCAGCCTAACGACGGCTCTTATGGCATTGCAAATAATACAAGTGCCGCCGGGGCCACTAATAACGGAGTGGGAAAACCAAATGCCTCAAGGGTATTTAATATTTGGGATATTATCGGCGACCATACCGGAGCAGCGAGCCCTTCTGCCGGGAATCCTGCTGTAGCACCAGGAACTAACGGGGGATATATGGCCGTAGTGAATGCGAGCTATGCTACAAGTCCGGCAATACAACAATCTGTTGCCAGTTTATGTACCAACACCTACTATGATTTCAGCGCCTGGTTTAGAAATATATGTTCCCTTTGCGCCTGCGATTCCAACGGAAACGGTGCTACTGGCGGAGCATTTAACGGACCCTATAAGCCAGGGGTAAAACCAAATCTTACTTTCCAACTGGAGGGAATTGATTATTATACAACCGGCGACTTACCTTACAATGGCTTGTGGGCAAAAAAAGGATTTACTTACCTGACGGGCGCAGCACAAACTTCATTTACCTTAACCATCCGCAACAATTCACCGGGTGGCGGGGGAAATGACTGGGCAGTAGATGATGTCAGTCTTTCTACCTGTGAACCAAACGTTGACCTCAATATTACGCCGGTATTACTAGGTTGTGAAGGGGTACAGGTTGATTTCACTGTAAAAGTAAAATGTTATTTCCCCAATTATACTTATTATAAATGGCAGAAAAGTACAGATGGCGGCACCACCTGGTCAAATACGGGTATTGGCGGCACCGGAACGCCGGCACTTATAAACGGGCAATGGGAATATGACGCAACTTATCCGACATTTACCGCTAGCCAGGTTGACAGTGGATACCGGTATAGGGTTATGGTGGCTACTTCTGCTGCGAATCTTGCAAGTATCACCTGCGGCTATAGTAATGACCAAAGTACTATGCTGAAAATAATTGATTGTTCGCATATTGTAGGTCTGCAATTGGCCAGTTTGAGCGGGCAGGTTATTAATAAAAAAAACAACCTGAAATGGGTGAGCAATGCTGAAAATAATTTCAGTCATTACGAAGTTGAAAAAGGTGAAGACGGGAAAAAATTTGTAAAAACGGGATCTGTCATAGCCTGGACCGGCAATCTTGTTTCAGCCTATAATTATGTAGATGGCGCTGATAATATTGCGCCTGCTTATTACCGGTTAAAAATGATTGGAAATGATGGACTATACGGGTACAGCAATACGATACTGCTCAGTAATAAAAATACCGCGTTTGAAATAAACAACATAACCAATCCATTTCAAAACTTTATTGCCGTCGATTATGTGATTCCTAATAATGGAAAAGTAGATTGCCGCTTATTCGACAACTACGGAAAACTTGTTAACCAATTTACAGCGAATGGTAAAAAAGGATCGAATATAATAAGACCGGAAGGCTTAAATAACCTCGCCGCCGGAATTTATACGGCAACTATTGTATTTGAAAATGTATCGATCAGTAAACGGGTCATTAAAATAAATTGAATATTAAACCCTGGCCCGGACTGCGAAATACCTGACGGTTTTGCAGTTTTTTCGCTGGGTAGGTTAAGTAATATGTTTTATTGCACCTGCACGTCATCATTTACTATTGCTCCCGTTTCTATTGTGTTATGTTTTTCCTGTGGATTATGGTGTTTGAAAAATCTTTTTTGAAATAATAGAATTGTTATTACCCCGGTAGAAATAGAAGCATCCGCCAGGTTAAAAATAGGACGGAAAAATTCAAACTCCTCACCTCCCCAAAAAGGAACCCAGGCAGGAAAATGAGCGTCGCTGATTATGGGAAAATAAAGCATATCCACTACTTTCCCATGCAGGAAACCAGCATACCCATGGGCAGGGAATATCTTTGCTACTGAACTACTTCCAGGTATACTTTCATCAAATATGAGCCCGTAAAACATACTGTCAATCAAATTACCCAATGCACCGGCGAATATTAATGCAGCACATATGATAAATCCCCTGTTATATTTTTTTTGAATAATGCCCCGCAGGTACCAAACGCCAAAAATAACAGCCGCAAACCTGAATAAGGTGAGCCACATTTTACCACCTTCCCCTCCAAATTTCCATCCATAGGCCATTCCTTCATTTTCCACAAAATGCAAACGAAACCAGGTACCCAGGATATTATGGTGTTCGTTCATGTAGAAGTTGGTCTTAATATACAATTTGAGTGCCTGGTCGGCCACTACAACGAATAAAATAATAAGTATAACGTGTCTTGCTTTCATAATAATCCGCAAAGATAATGGAATATTGGTTTTCGGTTTAGGGTTTAGGGTTTTCGGTTTAGGGTTTAGGGTTTTCGGTTTAGGGTTTAGGGTTTACGGTTTAGGGTTTACGGTTTACAGTTTACGGTTTTTGGGTTTTCGGTTTTCGGTTTTCGGTTTAAGACTCATGCAAGGCAATCAAACAAAAAATTGCCGCCAAAAAAAAATATCTGGACCCACCAACTAAAATTCGCCATTCAATAGGATCTTCGCATTAAACTGTAAACGCTAAACTATAAACCGTAAACCCTAAACTGTAAACCCTAAACCGTAAACCCTAAACCCTAAACTTTATTCTTCGTAATACACTCTCTTCACCCTTTGTGAGATACCCGTCAATATTTCGTAGGGTATGGTGCCAGCCCAGTTTGCCAGATCATTTACCGGCAGGGATTCTCCAAATACAATCACTTCATCACCCTCCCTTACGCCCGTGCCGGTTATATCGAGCATGGTCATATCCATACACACGTTTCCGATAACAGGCACCAGGGTCCCGTTCAGCCACATTTTGCCTGCGCCATTGCTTAGTATCCTGGGATAGCCGTCTGCATAACCAATACGGACAGTTGCGATCACCGCATCCTTTGTAACAATTCCTTTCCTGCTGTAACCCACACTTTGCCCGGCGGCTACCTTTTTTATTTGTGAAATGGTGGTTTTTAAAGTACTCACATTTTTAAGTTTCCCCTGCATGGTCGCACTATTGTCTACCCCATATAGACCAATTCCCAGGCGGACCATATCGAATTGCAATTCGGGTTGGCGGTGAATGGAAGATGTATTTGCGATATGCATGATAAATGAATACCCCAATGTTCTTTGAAATATTTCACAACCTTTCAGGAATTCGGCTGCCTGGAATTCTGTAAATGTATCATGCTCCGGTGAATCACTGCCAACAAGGTGAGAAAAAACAGATTGCACCTTAAAAATGACAGTTTCGTTCAATAACTTACTCAATGCAGGCAGATCTTTCGCTTCAAAACCCAACCGGTGCATACCGGTATCCAATTTGATATGTACCGGGTAATTGTTAACACCGGAATGTTGTAAATATTGTTGAAAAGAATACAGAATGCTAAATGAATAAAGTTCCGGTTCAAGATTGTATTGCACCATAACATCAAAAGTTGCCTCTTCGGCATTTAATACCAGGATGGGTAAAGTAATACCCGCCCTTCTCAATTCTACCCCTTCATCAACATAGGCTACAGCCAGGTAATCCACTTTATGAAACTGTAAGAGGTTAGCAATTTCAAAACCACCACTGCCATAACTGAATGCTTTTACCATCGCCATGAGTTTTACACCCGGCTTTAATAATTGCTGGTATTCCTTTAGGTTATGAGTTATCGCATTCAAATTAATTTCCAAAACGGTCTGATGTACTTTTTCTTCCAGCAAATGGCTTATTTGTTCAAACTCAAATATTCTTGCGCCTTTTAGTAAAATAGTTTCATTGTAAAAATGCAATGAATAAAACTGCTGCATAAATTCAGCAATGGAAGAAAAGAAGAAACTTTGTGCAATATTTTTAAACGCATCCCGGTGCTTATAAATTTCGGGGCCGATACCGAAAAACCGGTTGATGCTTTTTTGTTGCAAAATAGAAGCTATTTCACTGTATAATTCCGGACCGCTTTTACCGGATTGTAAAATATCACTCAATACCAAAGTACGGTTTGGATGTTGCCGCTGCTGTATCAAAAAATCCAGTGCGATTGTTAAAGAATTAATATCCGCACTATAACTATCATTTATTACCGAGCAATTGTTTATTCCCTGCTTTAATTCAAGTCGCATTTCCACTGTACGCAACTGCAACATTCTTTTACTGATGATCGCATCATCCTTTTGCAGGTGTAATAAAACACACCAACATGTGATGGCATTTTGAATTGATGCATCATCAGTAAATGGAATAGTAACCGAAATTGACCGCCTATTGTTTGTTGATCGCTGATCGTTGGCAGTGATAACAGTCTGCTCTCTTTTTTTTTCAATCGAAACAATTTGTAAGGATGCAGCCCCTTTCCTGCTCCAGGAAAAAAGTTCAAAATCATCTCCTCTTCTTACATTATTGGCGAAAGTATTTACACCATTATTTACATGAAAGTTATCGGCACCATAAATCAACAAATTACTATGCACAAATAATTTCAGTTTTTCATTCACTTTTTGGCGGATATTTAAAAAACCTTCACTGTGGGCTTCGCCAATATTGG
>JBDTWP010000377.1:0-6982 GCA_040006615.1 Ferruginibacter sp. | reverse complement strand
TCATCATCTGTTTTAATCATCGCAGGCAAACTTTATGGATTTAAAGAGAGTAGTTGTTACCGGATTGGGTGCCCTTACTCCATTAGGAAAAACTGTTGCTGAATATTGGCAGGGTTTAGCTGATGGCGTAAACGGGTGTGCTCTAATAAAACAATTTGATGCTGCTAAATTTAAGACCAGGTTTGCCTGTGAGGTTAAAGATTTTGATCCTACCAATTACTTAGATCGTAAGGAAGCCCGAAAAATAGACCGGTTTACCCAGTTTGCCTTAATTGCCAGTGATGAAGCTGTCAGGGATTCAGGCATCGACAGGGAAAATGTTGATGTGGACAGGGTAGGTGTAATATTTGCCAGTGGTATTGGCGGTTTGATTACTTTCCAGGAAGAGGTGGTCAACTTTGCATCCGGGGATGGGACTCCTCGTTTTAACCCTTTCTTTATTCCAAAAATGATCCTTGATATTGCCGCAGGGCAAATCTCTATCCGGCATGGATTCAGGGGACCCAACTACGCGGTGGTAAGTGCTTGCGCATCCTCTACCAACGCTATTATTGATGCTTTTGATAATATACGACTTAACAGGGCTGATGTTATTATATCAGGTGGCAGTGAAGCAGTTATAAGTGCGGCAGGTGTTGGAGGTTTTAATGCCATGAAGGCATTAAGCGAAAGAAATAATGATCCAACTACTGCAAGCCGGCCATTTGATAAAGACCGTGATGGTTTTGTGGTGGGGGAAGGGGCAGGTGTTATTATATTGGAAAGCCTGGAACATGCACTCGCAAGGGGTGCGAAAATTTATTGCGAGATCGCGGGAGGTGGCGCCACTGCAGATGCACATCATATTACTGCTCCGCATCCTGAGGGGTTAGGTGCACAAAATGTAATGCGTACTGCATTAAGAGATGCCAGCATGAACCCCGTAGATATTGACTACATTAATGTGCATGGTACTTCTACTCCTTTAGGTGATATCGCCGAAACAAAAGCGATTTTAAATGTCTTTGGCGACCATGCATATGATTTAAATATCAGTTCAACGAAGAGTATGACAGGGCATAGCCTGGGAGCTGCAGGTGCCATTGAAGTGCTGGCTTGTATAATGGCCGTTACCAGGGATATTGTTCCACCTACAATAAATCACTTTACTGACGATCCGGAGTTGGATCCGAAATTAAATTTTACGTTCAATAAGGCGCAGCATCGCACGGTGAATGCTGCACTTAGCAATACTTTTGGTTTTGGCGGACATAATGCTTCTGTGATCGTAAAAAAATATAAACCTTAGAAAGCCCCTGTTCCATTCCATATGGGATATTAGCCACAGTTATAGGCTTCGGTAAATTTATTTTTCATCCCGGTGTTTAGACATTGCTAAGGTAAAGTGTACGCGCTTTATCTCCTTTTATTAAAAAGGTTGTAAATTCCTATAGCCTTTAATTCTCAATTCTCATTGGCACGTTAACACGCCACCACACTAACAAATTAACTTCGTGCTTTTAAATTTTTTCATTGCATCAAATAGCAGTAATTTCGAATAAACATTTAATTAAATTTTGCAGTTCCTCAAAGATTTCTTAAACGGAGATATCAAAAAGAAAGAGTTTAAAAAGCAACTCAGTAATGTGATGGGCTTTACTCCCGGTGACCTTAACTTATACAGAACCGCATTGAGCCATCGTTCCGTAAGGGAAGGGGCAGACGAAAATAATGAACGGTTGGAATTTTTGGGTGATGCAGTGCTCAGTTCAATAGTGGCCCACTATCTTTTTATGAAATATCCTTATAAGGGTGAGGGTTTTTTGACCGAGATGAGAAGTAAAATGGTCAACCGTCAGCAACTCAATGATATTGGCATTAAAATGGGCCTCAAAAAAATCACAATATATAATAAACACGACAGCTCTCTTAAGATATCCCAGATTTTTGGAAATACGTTGGAAGCATTGATAGGAGCCGTATACCTCGATAAAGGATATAATAAAACGCAGAAATGGGTGGAGAAGTATATCATATCCACCCATATGTTTATGGATGACCTTGAAGGTATAGAAATTAATATCAAAAATAAATTATACGGTTGGGCAAATAAAAATGGTAAAGCGCTGGAATTTGAAACCCTGAATGAAAAATTTGAGAACGGCAGACGCTTGTTTACAATTGGCGCAACCGTAGATGGCGAACTTGTAGCCGAAGGAAAGGGATACAATAAAAAAGATGCCAGCCAGATTGCTGCCCAGTTAGCAGTTGATAAACTGGGATTATAACCGGCAGTTTAATTCATGACTAAGGCGTCATGCTTTTATCGGACCTAATCTTTCCTCAAATCATTATTTACGTTATCAATTATCAATTGAGATATGACCTTTGGCATATTGGGAAGCGGAAGCTGGGGAACAGCACTGGCAAAAATATTAACCGATAACGGGCAGACTATTTATTGGTGGAACAGAAGTCAAAAGTTGATAGATCAGATTATGACACGTCGCCACAATCCTCATTATCTGAGTACGGTGTATTTCAATACCAACCAGTTAAAGCTAACTTCAGATCCCGTTGAAATCATCCATCACGCCGATTGTATTATTATTGCTATTCCTTCCTCTTTTGCAGCCGCCACTTTGTTAAAGCTGGATAAAAATATTTTTGCCGGTAAAAAAATTATCAGCGCCATAAAAGGAATTTTGCCTGAACAAAACTTATTATTGAATGATTTTTTAAATAATGAATTTGATTTTCCACTTGAAAATTATTTTGCTGTATTAGGCCCTTGCCATGCAGAAGAAATTGCCGCAGAAAAATTATCTTATCTGACCTTTTCGGGGATTGATGAAGTTGCTACTCATGAAATTACAAAGTATTTTAAAACAGATTATCTCAATACGGTAGAGAATGACGATATCTATGGGGTTCAGTTTGCCGCCGTTTTAAAAAATATTTATGCAATTGGGGCGGGTATTGCTCATGGATTAGACTATGGAGATAACTTTTTAAGCGTTCTCATTGCCAATAGCGCGGATGAAATGGCTGGCTTTTTAAAAAGGGCCGGCATAAAAAATATAGAAGTAGGACATACGGATGCAGTACAATTCATCAATGAACATCGTTCAAATAACTATGCCGCTTCTGTCTACCTGGGTGATTTATTGGTAACCTGTTATTCATTGTACAGTCGTAACCGCACTTTCGGAAACATGATCGGCAAGGGATATTCCGTAAAATCCGCACAGCTTGAAATGAGCATGGTGGCGGAAGGTTATAATGCCTGTAAATGTATGTACCTCGTCAACCAAACAATAAAAGCGGAAATGCCCATAGCCGAAACAGTATACGGTATTCTGTGGGAAAATCTGTCTCCGGAAGAGGGGTTTAAAAAAATTGAAGAAACATTGGTATAGTGTTATATGCAAAAAGGCGGTTTAATTTGTCAATGGTCAATGGTGAATAGTCAATATTTCACGATTCACCATTCAATTAGCAAATATCTAAAAAAACAGCTCGGCTGCGATCCCATCTGCAAATAGTTTTCCATCCTTAGTCAAAATTAATTTGGAATCTATATTTTGAAGTTTATGAGTTTTTGTGTATTTGTCACTGTTCACCGCTAACGCTTCGCTATATTTTTCCCCAAACTCTTTCTTCACTTTCTCCAGGTCCATTCCCTCCATAGTTCTCAGTGATGTCATAATATATTCGTTTAACCTTTGTGTTTTTGTTAAAAGTTCTTCTTCAAAAGGGATACAATTGTTTTGCAATGACCGGATGTACAAAGCATTATTAGCTATATTCCATCTTCTGCTAATCCCATCGTAGGCGTGTGCAGAAGGGCCAAATCCATAATAATTCTTTCCCTGCCAGTAGCTGCTATTGTGCTTGCTGCGCATCCCTGGTTTGGCAAAATTGCTAATTTCATAATGCTCATATCCCGATTGATCCATCCGATCCATTAATAACATAAATTGTTCAGCCTGCACATCTTCGTTTACAGGTGCTTTCTTATGCCGGGCAATCATCTTATCCAGGGCTGTTTTAGGTTCTACAGTAAGGGCATAGCAGGATACATGCGGAATGTTTTTTTTTATAACTGTAGTTACATTATACATCCAATCTTCATTGCTTAATAATGGAGAACCATAGATCAGATCAATCGAATAGTCCGAAAAACCTGCATCTTTTATTTCATCTATGCATCGAAGTGAATCCGCCACTGTATGCGCCCTGTTCATCCACAGGAGTTCTCCTTCCAGAAAAGACTGTATGCCTACGCTAAGCCTGTTGATTCCTGCCTTTTTCCAACTATATAGTTTTCCCGGACTAATATCATCAGGGTTTGCTTCTAAAGTAATTTCCACATCATCCCCAATTGAAAATTTAGAATGTAGCGCATCGAATATCAACGATAAGTCCCTTGGTTCTAAAATGCTTGGAGTTCCGCCGCCAAAGTAGATTGTTTTACAAATCGCTTTTCCGGCCACCATTGAATGTGGTGAGGGGGTTATTGACGTGAGGTGAATTTCCTTCACCAATGCGGCAATAAGCGCTTCTTTCAATTTCAGTGATGTTGAAAAATGGAAATTACAATAGTGACATGCCTGCTTACAAAAAGGGATATGGATATAAATACCGGACAAAGATTTTTGATTTACAATTTTAGACTTTAGATTTGAATTCAGTAATGACAACAACCAGATCCATTTTTTACGAATTATTTTTAACTACAATAATAATTGCAGGCTGCGGAAATTTCAATGGTTACAGTCAGCAGTTACCGGTAAATAAATATCACCTGGTAATAAATTACGTTGACAAAGATAGTTCCTTTAATTCGCAGCTATTAAAACTTCAAACTTCATTTGACAACCGGGTTCAATGCCTGGACTACATAATTAAGCTTCCGGCATTGCTGAATATGAGGGGCTATCCTGCCGCTTCAATTGATTCCGTTCTTTATGACTCATCTTTTGCCAGGTTGCAATTATTCCTGGGTCTTCAACAGTTCCTGGTTCGGTTACGTACGGAGGAAATTGAAAAAAGGGCTTTGGACATAAGTGGCTTTACCTATAGAGGGTTTATTAATAAGCCCGTCAACATGGCACAATTGCAGGTAATCAAAGAGCGGATATTAAACTATTATGAAAAAAACGGCTACCCATTCGCGGCTGTTTTTATGGACAGCATACGATTAACTGCCGAAGCCATGAACGCATCATTAATGGTAAATAAGGGCCCATTGTATCATATTGACAGTATCAGGATCAGGGGGAAGGTAAAAATTTCCAATAGTTTTTTACAGCATTATTTAGGTATTCCGAATGGTAGCATTTATAACAAGGATAAATTGGACCAGGTGACTAAACGATTGCTGGAATTACCTTATTTGCAGGAGCAACAGCCGTCTGAATTGATGATGATGGGCACGGGATCTATTTTGGATGTTTATCTCATGCCAAAAAAAAGCAGCCAGGTTAATTTCCTCGTAGGGTTGTTGCCTGCCAATAGCCAAACCAACAAATTGCGACTTACGGGTGATGTAAATTTGAATTTGCGCAATGCCCTTGGTACGGGCGAGACCATTTTGGTAAACTGGCAACAACTACAGGTAAACTCACCCCGGATAAATATTGCCTATCAGCAACCATATATTTTTAAAACCGCATTTGGGCTTGATCTGTCATTCGACCTATTTAAAAAGGATTCTACTTTTTTACAGCTAAATGCACAATTAGGCATTCAATATCTTTTATCAGCTAATCAATCCGGTAAAATATTTATTCAAAATCAAAGTAGCTTTTTGCTGGGTGCCGGTGTAGATACCAACCTCGTAAAAGCTACCAGGCAGCTTCCGCCAAATATCGATGTAAGGGCTGTCAATATTGGACTGGATTATGATTTAAATACAACCAATTACCGGTTTAACCCCAAAACCGGTAATGAATTAAAGGTAATCAGTTCAGTTGGAATAAAGACCATAAACAGGAACAACGAGATCCTCGGCCTTAAAGATCCTTCTTTTAATTTTGGTACCTTATACGATTCAATTAAACTGCGTTCCTACCAGCTGAGAATAAAGTTAACGGCAGCTCATTATTTTCCTGCAGGGAAAAAAAGTACCCTAAAAACAGTTTTAAATGCCGGTGTATTCAGCAGCCAGAGTGTGTTCCGAAATGAATTATTCCAGGTAGGTGGATACAAACTACTACGTGGTTTTGATGAGGAAAGTATTTATGCAACACATTATGGTGTGCTCACTTTGGAATATCGTAACCTGGTAGGATTAAATTCCTACATATTTACATTTATGGATGCCGGCCGGGTAAAAAATAAATACCAGGCAATAAATATCAGCAAGAGCTTTATCAGTGCGGGCCTTGGATTGGTATTTGAAACCAGGGCGGGATTGTTGAATATAAGTTTTGCATTGGGTAAGCGCAATGATGTGAAACTCGACTTGAGGCAATCATCTAAAATTCATTTTGGATATATTAATTATTTCTAGTTAAAATCATTTTATTTTTGCCGCATAATTCATATGCGTTGAAACAGGTATACACCTTTCTATTTATTTTTAGCTCACCTGTTTTGCTTTTTGCCCAGCAGACCGATAGTGTGATTCCTAAAAAGGACCCCAGTAAGAACCGGGAATTATACCTTGTAGAAAAGGCAGATTCTGTAATAATTAAATCCGATTCCAATAATCTGAAAGATACTATTATCAGCCGGGCAGAAATATATAATAATACGCTTCATAATATCCTTAAGGAAAATCGTTTTCTTAATTCGTCCGGCAAGCCCGTTGCCATGACGAGCAAGATCAAAAAACGCAATCCCCAGGACAGTTTGTTTTATTTACTAACCAATTAGTTTCTTCAACTTCGTGAATCGGGTCAAGTAAAAGTAGTTCCTGCATATCGGCATAGCATTCAATAACCGGGGATTCATAATCTCTTTTACTTTGTGAATCTGTATCCTTAGCATTCACAGG
>JBDTWP010000376.1:0-6991 GCA_040006615.1 Ferruginibacter sp. | reverse complement strand
TTATTCGAGGCCGCTTTCATATACTAATTGCGAACGTTTCACCTAATTCTATAAAATAGTATTGTTCAAAACGAATAAAAGAAAATGATTTTTATAGAAATAGGGCGAATTAAAACGTCAAGGATTTATCCATTGCTAAGTATAATATCCTAATATCCCAATATCCCAATATCCCAATATCCCAATTCCTGCGTAACATTTCCATAACAATCGCATAACATTTCCGTAACTTTTCATTCATAGTAGCTTAACATTCAAACTGTCTCTTTGCATAAATATAAAATGCATGAGATTTTTACCTATCCTATTTACTTTTTTAGCGTTTTCTTCCGGCAGTTTTGCTCAAAAAGGAAAAATTGAAGGCAAGGTTACAGATGCTAAAACAGGCCAGCCGCTTACAGGTGTTTCTGTCCTAATCAGATCAAATAACCATGGAACTTCTACTGACCTGGAAGGACGATACACATTGAACATTGATGGCGTTGCAAAAATTTCACTGATATTTACATATAATGGGGTTACCCAACAGGTAGATGAAATAGAGATTACAGATGGTAAAGTAACTATCCAAAACCTGTCGCTCATACAAAGAGCAAAAACCGAAGAAGCTGTAGTAGTAAGGGCTGCGAGTACCGCCAGGAAAGAAACAGCAGCATCTATAATAACGTTTCAAAAGAATACAAATACAGTTGCTTCCGTAATCTCTGCAGAAAGCATCCGGAGGTCTCCCGACAAAAATACCGGTGAAGTATTGAAGCGAACGCCCGGTGCAAGTTTGATAGATGGCAGGTTCCTGGTCATCAGGGGTTTGGCCGATCGTTACAACCAGGCCATGCTGAATGGCGTGCTGCTCACGAGCACAGAGCCCGACCGCAAAACCTTTTCGTTTGATGTCATCCCGGCCGCCATGATCGACAATATCATTATCAACAAGGCATTCGTTCCTGAACTGCCGGGCGAGTGGGCGGGCGGCTTAATACAGGTTAACACAAAAGATATACCCTCCAAAAATTTCTTCAATATACAAATAGGAACCGGTTTTAACAGCCAAACCATTGGCAAGGATTTTTATAAGGTAGCGGGCGGTAAACTTGACTGGCTGGGCATAGATGATGGCACAAGGGGTTTGCCTGGCAGCTATACCTCCAAATCTGCTTTTAATCTGGCTACACAGGATCAGCGAAATGTGATTGGAAAAGAGTTGACTAATAATTGGGCTGCAAAAGCAACAAGGGTTTCACCAAATGTTTCGTTTCAGGCCAACGGAGGTTTTACCGGAAATATCTTCGGAAAGAAGATTGGTGGTATCCTGGGAATCAACTACAGCAAGAGCAACCGGTTCATTGATATTCTAAATCGCATTCAAACATTGGAAAACGGTGATTTTAGCCAACAGTACAGTTATGATGATGATCGCTACGTACAGGAAATAACCGTGGGTGCATTAGCCAGCATTTCGCTGCAACTGAACGACCGGAACAAAGTTGCTTTGAAGTCGATCATTAATGTAAATACCAACAATTCAGCAATCCAACGAAAAGGTATAAACAATAATGCCGGCGACGACGTGTATGGAGGAGAATTGACTTTTAAAGAAAATACATTTTTTACTACCCAGCTTTCAGGTGAACACAACCTCTTTAAGCCATTGAAATTCAAATGGTACGGCGCGTTCAATATCCTTGACGGTTATAGCCCCGATCAACGACGTTATCAATACACCCGCACCACGGGAACACAGAATCCTTACCTTTTTTTGATGGGTAACTCCCTGGCGCAGGAAAGCGGTAGCCGGGTATTTCAAACCCTGAACGATTATATTTACACAGGTGGCGGCGATTTAACCTACAATTTTGATCTCTTCGGTCAAAAGCAAACCCTGAAAGGCGGCTATATGCTACAGGTAAAGGATCGCTTGTTTGATGCACAGCTATTCGCTAACTATTATATAAATAACAATCCCGCATTAAGGCAATTGCCTATCGACAAAATATTTGTTCCGGGAAACTTTGGCGATGGTTCGGGAAGCAGCACCCTGTTCGCTTTCAATTCTATCAATAATAGAAATTTCCGCTACCTGGCCAATACAATTTTAAATGCCGGCTTTTTACAGTTCGACAATCAATTCAGTGATTTGTTGAGGGTGGTTTGGGGGCTTAGGGTCGAAAATTTCGACCAATTACTGGGATCGGTAAAACAATGGGACGACCGTCACAAACACACCGTACAAACAGATTACCTGCCCGGTGTTAATGCTACTTTCAAAATCGATAACAAAACCAATCTTCGTTTGTCAGGTTCACAAACAGTGATACGTCCCGAACAAAGAGAACTGGCTGCCTTGACCCTTTATGATTTCGAACTTAATTCGGCCGTACAGGGTAACCCGGACCTTGTACGTACCAAAGTGACCAATTTTGATTTGCGTTATGAATTGTACCCGCGTTCCGGTGAAGCATTTACCGCAGGCGTTTTTTTCAAACATTTTGACAGGCCTATTGAGCAGATCCTGCAGCAGGGGGGTGCTATATTCACCTATCTGAACCCCGACAAAGCCACAGCATACGGTGTAGAAATTGAAATGCGAAAGCGCCTTGACATCATTAATGCCTTGAAAAATTTCACGATACAGGCTAATGCGGCTTATATCAGGAGCAATGTAAAAGATGAGACCAGGAAAATCGACAGGCCGTTGCAGGGACAGTCGCCTTACCTCCTGAATTTTGGCCTGATGTATGACCAGGAAAAAGCCGGTTTGAATGCTACCTTATTATTCAACCAGATTGGCAAGCGCATTTATCTCGTTGGCGATATACCTGCAAGTGGTGGAGGAGGAGCCCCGGATATCTGGGAGGCATCCCGACCCGTGCTGGATTTCCAACTCGGTAAAAAATTGATGACAAACAAAGCCGAAATCCGGTTGAATGTTTCAGATATATTAAATAAAACACAGTATTTCTACCAGAACGGAGACAATAATACCGGCTTTCAAAAAGACAAGGATGCATATCGGTTTACCAGGAAATTCGGGACTACATTCAGTTTGACATTCAATTATTCATTATAACATAAATCTTTATAAAAACAAAGGGTAAATATGAAAAAGTATATCATTTATGCGGCAGCCGTCACTTCGCTTAGTATAACAGCTTGTCGCAAAATTGAAACGGACGGTGAGCCATTTATCGTTGAAGTTCCGGGAACCGGTGGTGGTGGTGGTGTTGCAGGGAAAAATGTGACCCTTTCCGGGCACATTACAAAGGACACAACCTTGCTTGCAATCGATAACAATATTATAACCGGGTTGGTGTATGTAGATGCGGGTGTTACCCTGACAGTGCAAAAGGGAGCCACCGTTAAGGGGGCATATTCCGGTACCAATACCGCTGCCCTGATCATTAAACGAGGTGCAAAACTAATGGCAGTAGGTACGCAGGAAGACCCAATCATTTTTACTTCTGCCTCTCCCACGCCAACATCCGGTGACTGGGGTGGCATAGAATTGTTGGGAAAAGCTGCGATAAATTCCAGCAACGGCGGACAACCCGGCCTGTACATTCCTGAGGGAGGATTTAATACTGCTGCCGGTGATGGATTGGCTGGTTCGGGCGATGCTATTGCTCCTGCTCCGGTTAACGACGATAACTCTGGTACTTTGCAATATGTGCGTATAGAATACGCCGGTTATGCTTTTTTACCCAACCAGGAAATAAATGCCCTCACCATGGCCTGTGTAGGCAGCGGCACCACTATCGACCATATACAGGTATCTTATGCCAAAGATGATGCTTTCGAGTGGTTTGGTGGTACCGTAAACTGCAAATACCTGATCGCATACAAAACACAGGACGATGATTTTGACACTGATAACGGCTTCAGTGGCAGTGTACAATTTGGTTTGATCGTACGAGATTCTTCTATTGCCGATGTATCTAAATCTGAAAGTTTCGAAAGTGATAACGATGGTACCGGCAGTGCATTGACACCACAGACAAAAGCCGTATTCTGTAATGTATCTTCATTCGGGCCATTGGCCACACCCAATAATATAGGTAATAGTAATTACCAGGGCGCTGCAGTACAAATAAGGAGGAATTCTTCCCTTTCAATTTTCAACTCGGCATTTGTAGGCTGGTCAACAGGTATTCTAATTGATGCAGGCCTAGGAACTCCCACCGATAAGAACATTACTTCAGGTACTTTACAATTAAGCGGTATCTTACTGGTAAGTTGCAAAACACCGGTGGCCTATACCCCAAGTAGTTCTGCACCAACCGGCGAAACCCTGGCAACTATTTCAAACTGGTTCACCGGCAACCTGAAAAACAAGATACTAACTCAAAATACTGAACAAGCTATTTACACCAGGCCTTTCGATTATTTATCACCCGATTGGGGACCTTTTGGAAATTCCGCTGTTGTCATTCCTGCTGCTTCAAATACCAATTTCGATGATCCGATTTTAACGGCACGCCCGTTTATTACCAAAGTTGATTTCATTGGCGGGATCGCGCCTTCAGGCGAAAATGCTAACTGGCACAAGGGCTGGACAAAATTCAATGTTAAATAAGAAGGTGAATGGAGAATGGTTGATGGTTGATAGTTGATGGTCATAGTTCAAAGAAAGTGCTTACTATGAGCCATCAACATATCTGACAGTTATAAACAAGTTTCCTTAAGCAAATAGCATATTCTCTATTGAAACCACCTGTTATTCTTATCGGGTGGTTTCCTTTTTATGCGTGCATGGAAGCCAGGTTTTATTAACTTTGGTACATGAAATATTTCTTTTATATTTTAGTTGCCACCTGCACATCAATTGGTTGTAATCATGCTAATAAAGAAATTAAAGAGTACCTAATCAATTCAGATAGTGTGGCAATTAATTACTATAAGGGAGACGGGACGATGGATACAGTAGTGGCAGTAAAAATTATCAGGGACAGGCAAAAAGTTGACCAATTGGCTACCTTTATTTCTGAGCGAATGGTTGAAAGGAATTATAAATGCGGATATGATGGTTCACTGCATTTTTTTAAAATGAATAAGGTTATCCGGGATATTGATTTTGGCATGAATCGGGATAGCTGCATGTACTTCTATTTTTTGCAGTATGGCAAATCACAGGCTTCTGCTTTGTCAGAAGCGGCGAAAGAATTGATCACTTCAATCAGGAAATAGGGCCGCTTGCAGGAAAGTATCCAACCTTCAAAAGGCTGGATACCTTCTTCACAAATTCATATCCATTGAGCTACCGAAGGGGAGACTTTTGGCAGTTGTTTATTTTTTGAGCTGTTTGCCTTCGGTAATACCGAAAGTGATAGAACCAGGTCAATTATCTGATTCGTTTCATCCTTATAATCAACTATTATTATTTTAGATTCATTGAGCCAGCTATCCACCAGGTGGATGTATTTCTTTTTTAATTTTTTAATAACGGGTACACCCAATTCCGCTGCTCCCGCCGCATTGCAATGTTGCTCATATTGATGCTTCATTGGGATCACCAGTAATTTTTTTCCCATGTACAATGCTTCCGCCGGAGTTTCAAACCCTGCTCCGCACAGGGTACCTTCGCAGGATGTAAAACTGGCTGTAAATTCACTGGTGCTGACTGGTTTTATGAGGCAATTATTTACCAGGTATGATTTCCTGGTGTGCTTAGAGAATATATGCCACCGGACCGTTTTAAAATTCGAAAAGAATGCAATTAGTTTTTTATCATCGTAGGCTGGTAAATAAACTGTATAATGGCCCAGGTTAGTTACAGCAGCCTCCCGTATTTCTTTCCTGATAACCGGGGTAAAAATATTTTCGGCAAAACTTTTAAAATGAAAACCTACCCCAGTTTTACAGGGAGCATAGTAGCGTAATACCATCCATGCAAAAGGGTCGGATTTAACGGGCTTTGGCGAATTATGATGTAATACCGCATATTGATGGCTCATCGCAACACAGGGAATATTTTTTATTTTACACGCCCACGCACTGACAGGTTCAAAATCATTAATTACCAGGTCATATTTTTCGACGGGTAAATCTTTTATTTCGCCCAGGAATCTTTTTGACTGGAATTGTTTGATCGTCCTGTAAAAATCAATACCACCTTTTTTGCCAAAAATAAAACTGAATCCTTTTCTCCGGTAGGTGACCAGATGATTTATTCCTACATCGGCCTGGGTACCGCTAAGAAGAATATCCAGGTCGCATTTTTTTTGTAACAGGGGTATTATTTCGTTTGCCCTGCTTACATGTCCGTTTCCGGTGGCTTGTATGGCATATAATACTTTCATGATTATAAAAAAGTTTAAGAGGCGACGACAAAATCTTCCATCATCATTTTAAATAATTCAGCCGTACGCAGGTATGCTGCTTCGTCCACGTAAAAAGAATCATGTAGTTCATGCACCTGGATATCTTCCTGGTAATAATAAATTTTCCATGCATTGTTTGCATACTCTAAGGCCGTGAGATTTTCTATCCAGTCACCGGAGTTAAGGTAATTTACACTACCATCAGCGTTTTTAATGATCCTGTTGGCAGGTTGATGAATATGGCCGCAAAGCACATAATCGTATCCTTTTTCAATGGCAATATCTGCGGCCGTTCCTTCAAAATTATTGATATACTTTACGGCAGTTTTCACAGAGTTTTTTATTTTTTTGGATAAGGATATTTTCCCTTTACCCAATTTTTTACTGATATAGTTGATGAACGAATTAATGCAGATCAGCATATCGTAACCACCTGCGCCTAACTTAGCAAGCCATTTACTATGTTTCATGATCACATCAAAAACATCTCCATGAAAGATCCAGCTGCGGGTATTGTTTGGATGGTGAATCACCAATTTATTTACGATGTGAAAATCACCTACCGAGAAGTGCTCAAACCTACGGAGCATTTCATCATGGTTACCGGTTATATAGTAAACTTTAACACCACGGCTAAGCATACTCGTAATTTGCTTGATCACCTGCATATGGCCTGC
>JBDTWP010000375.1:0-6997 GCA_040006615.1 Ferruginibacter sp. | reverse complement strand
TAACGATGACGAACCGGCTTATCCCTCCACTCGTCAACATCTACAAAAGGCTCTTTGAATAGCGTGTCTTTTGTTGCAAAACGTTTAGCCAGGTCCTGGCTTAACTGTGGAAAATTATTTTGGGCCTGGCACATCGTTGTATAGAATACAGCCAAACAAAACAACGCTTTACGAAAGTGGGTATAAAACATGTGACTATATTTAGATTAACTTTTTATATGTTTTTGTTGATTTCTTATTTCATCTCACCACAGTTAGTTTTACGGTATCATAGGTTTGTGAAGAGGGTCCAACCATAATGGTAAAATCTCCAGACTCAACGACTTCTTTCATGTTGATATCATAAAACGCCAGCTTGTCCGGAGTGATGGTAAAACTGACTTGTTTGGTTTCACCCGGTGCAAGCGCAATTCTTTTGAAGTCCTTCAGCTCTTTTATTGGTCTTGTTACGGAACTGACTTCATCCCGTATATAAAGTTGAACGATTTCCTCACCTTCTCTTTGCCCTGTGTTCTTTACGTCAACGGTGACGGTTGTATTTTCATTTGAAGAAATGGCCGGCCTTGAAATCCGGAGATTGCTATACGTATAGTTTGTATAGCTTAGCCCATAGCCAAAGGGATATAGGGGTGTAATACTATCGAGGTTATAGGGCCGTATTCGGGCAGAAGGTTTCGCAAAGTAATAATCCGGTAAATGACCTGCTGAACGGGGTATGGAGATGGAAAGTTTTCCAGATGGGTTGTTGTCTCCAAACAACGTTTCCGCTACAGCATAACCCGTTTCCAGCCCCAGGTACCAACATTGCACAATTGCAGGCACAGATTTTTTCAAATGCAAAAATGAGATGGGTGGTCCGCCAAAAACAAAAGCAGCCGTCGGTTTATTCAACATTTTCAACGAGTCAACCAGTTCGTTTTGGTCGCCCAACAATTCCAGGTTAGCCAAGTCGCCTAACGACGTGCTGGTAGTCACCTCCCTGGATATCTTATCATTTCCACCCAACATCAGCACAATCCCATCTGCACTTCTTGCTACGTCAATGGCCTCCCTGATCAGCTTCGCATTTTCTTCATGAGATACCATTTTTATCAATCCATAACCCTTACCGGCTTCATTTAATTTGCATCCTTCAGCATAAACAATTTCCACATCTTTATATTTCTCTTTTATAGCCGCTAACGGCGATATGGAAGTTCTTGGAACATGAGAGTAGCCTCCAAGTATACATTGGTCTGCATTTGGACCAATAATCGCAATCTTCTTATACTTCTTTCGGTCTAATGGCAACAATCCACCGTCATTTTTTAATAAAACAATTGATTGCCGTGCAGCTTTCAATGCCAACGCACGATGAGCTTCTGAGCCAACGATGCTTGTGCGGCTAACATCTATATACGGCCGTTCAAAAAGACCTAAACGAAACTTAAGCTCCAGCACACGCAACACCGCTTTGTTTAGAACAGCTATAGAGCTGCTTCCATTTTTTATAGCTACCGGAAGGCCGGTATACGTGGGATTGTCAGTCAACTCCATATCAACACCTGCATTGATAGCCTTTGCACCAGCTTCCACACTATCGGCGGCAATATGATGAACGTCGTGCAACTCATTAGTAGCAGTGTAATCAGATATAACCACACCCTTAAATCCCCACTCGTTCCTCAATACATCTGTAAGTATCCATTTATTTGCGTGTACCGGAATTCCGCTTATCTCATTATAATTCGGCATAACCCCCAATGCCTGTCCTTCGATAAAAGCAGCTTTAAAGGCTTTAAAATTCACTTCCCTCAATTCCCTTTCAGAAAGAAAAACAGGTCCGGTGTTACTACCACCTTCCGCTTGCCCATGTGCTCCAAGATGTTTTAATGTGGCAGCTACGTGATTACTATCCGGCGTATCCGAATTGCCTTGCAGGGCTTTAACTTTCGCCACACCTAACCTTCCTGTCAGGTATGGGTCTTCACCCATCGTTTCTTCTGTTCGTCCCCATCTTGGATCGAGCGCTAAATCGACGACCGGGGCCAACAACTGGTGGGTACCAATGGCCCTTGCTTCCAGGGCTATCGCTTCAAAAACTTCTTTTATCAGGTCTTCGTTCCATGAAGACGACATACCCAAAGCAGAGGGAAACATTGTTCCGTTTTTGGCCATCAATCCATGCAAAGCCTCTTCAAGGAATAACACGGGAATTCCCAACCGGGTCTGGTTGATAAAGTATTTTTGCGTCTGATTTGACAGAATCGCAGTTTCAGCGGAACCCGGGTTTTTCTCTCTAAAGAAAAACAAAACGCCGTCGCTTAATCGAAGCATCTCGCCCAACCCGTTTGGATACATTTTTCTTGCCAATACGGGGTCGAAATTGTTATTCGGGTACATCTTCGCTTTTTCTCTCCAGGGGCATTCGAGTTGGACGAGCTTTTCATCCATCGTCATTTTTGAAAGAAGGTCTTGTGCTCTTACTTCAATTTGTTTTCTATAGTCTTCATACACATCCAATTTTCCATTTTTGTTGAAATCACGAAATGTAATACCTCCCACAGTAATATGTCTTTCTGATGTGTCAGATCTAACAGCCTTTTCCTGATCTGCTTTTGCTTCGCTTAAAACACCTTGTTTGCGCTGTGCATTTATTTGTAGCGTCAAAACTGATAATAACACAAGCATTGCATTTTTATGAAATTTAATTTTCAACATATTCTTCAATTTATTCCGGATTGAAAATAGATTTGACTACCAATATTTATATTTTAACGTGTATGAATGACTATCTGTGCCGGTCTTAATCCATAAGCAGTTGCTTTTAGTGTAATCATCCCGATATTGCCCGTAGGACGCACAATTGCCAAACACTTTCCGTTCACTGTCTTTCGCTTTGGCTGCTTAAAACTCGCCATATCTGTCGGACTTGCATTACCAACACCTGCTATTTCACCTGCTCCGCTTATGGAGAATTGAATAGGAATCTCATCATCAGGTACAACCTGTCCTTTTTCATCGGTTATTTCAACCATAACATACGACAAGTCGTTTCTGCTTGCATGAATGTTCGTTCTGTCGGCTATTAACCGGATACGTTTGGCTGCACCGGCCGTTTTAAATTTAACAGCATCTGCTTCTTTACCATTAACAATGTTGACAGCTTTCAATGTCCCAGGCTGATAGGGCAACTGAAAAACGGCAGTAATGGAGCTGTCGGCAATCTTCTGTTCAGCAATAATTTTTCCATTCAACAGCAAACGCACAATTGATGCCCTTGAAAATATCCGTACTTGTAATGATTGCTCTTCGCACCCAGGCCACGTCCAGCTTTGCGATTCATCCGGCCAGCCCCATCTGCTTACGTTTTCTACCATTCCATCAGGTATCGGGGCGTGAACAGCCATGGCAATTGGTTTATTTCGCCAAACCACATCCCGGTAGTAGGAAGGTGCTTTTTTATTTCCAATTAAATCAATATCACCACTATAACCATTAAACCATGGCCACCCCAAATTGGGATTGAAGTCTTTTTTACTATTTATACTGCTATTGCCAATTGAGGCCTCGCCCAGGTAGTCAATAGCCGTCCAGACAAAGTCGCCAAGTAGATATGGATGCTTTTCAGCCAGGCTCCAGTTTTCCAATGCTTCCATTGGATATGATTCCGTTCCCATTAAAACCCGGTCAGAAAATTTTTGATGGTCTGGTTCATATCTTTCGATTGCATAATTATATCCAGCCACATCGAGGTCCTCAAAAGCAGCAGGGGTCTTTTTATCCCATGCAGGTGTTCGATGGATGGCTTCAGTAACCATACGTGTTGGGTCTATTTCCCGTACCCTTTGCTTCAGCATTTTTCTTATTGCCAGGCCAATAGAATCCACCCGCTCCGGTATCTCGTTACCTATACTCCAAAAAATAATGGAAGGATGGTTCCGGTCCCGAAGAAGAATGGCGTCTATATCCTGTTTCCACCAGTCCTTGAAATACTGGTGATAGTCATCCGGTCTTTTGGCTTTTGTCCACATATCGAAAGCTTCATCGATCACCAGCATCCCAAGGCGATCGCAAACATTAAGGAATTGAGTTGAAGGCGGATTATGGCTACAGCGAATAGCATTAAAGCCATTCTTTTTCAAGATTTCAACCTTGCGTTCTTCGGCCCGGTCTATCGCCATTGCACCCAACGGACCATTGTCATGATGAACACAACCGCCTTTCAAAAGCACTTTTTTACCATTGATAGTCAGTCCATTTACTGCGTCAATTTTAATGCTTCTTATTCCAAATGGAGTTTCAACACGGTCGATCGTTTGCGCACCTTTTCGAATTTCTGTAATTGTTTTGTAGAGATGAGGGGTTTCAATTGACCACAAAGCCGGATTGTTTACAGCAATGCTTTGTTCACATATTTTTGTTGCATTTCCATCCAATGTAATAATTTGCCGGGAACGGCCTACAATCTTACCCTGTGGTGAAAGAATGGTGGTTACCAGGTGAACGACATTTCCGGAGGCTTGCTTGTTGCCTATGCTGGCTTTTATTTTCACCGTTGCGCTATTTGCAGACACATCAGGTGTTGTAATAAAAATACCCCAGGGAGCAATATGAACAACATCTTTTACAGTCAGCCATACATGCCGGTAAATACCTGATCCACTGTACCACCGGGAATTCCTTCCTTCATTTCGTACTCTGACTGCTAATACATTTTCCTGGCCAGCGACTTTTAGGTAAGGTGTTAAATCATAATAAAAAGGTGTATAACCATTTGGATGGTCGCCCAAATGATGGCCATTCAGCCACACATCAGAATTCATATAAACGCCATCAAAATGAATGGTAACCTGCTTGCTCTGCTCCTCTTTTAAAGTGATGAATTTCTTTCTGTACCAGCCGGTGCCTCCAACTGTAAAACCTGTATAAGTCCACCCGGGACTGCCTTTGTGAAAGGGTCCTATAATACTATCTGGTGTTTGGTTTGGCAAGTCTTCGATACTCCAATCGTGTGGCAGGTCGAGCTTTCGCCACTTCGAATCATTAAAACCCTGCTGCTCGGCGTTGGGCATACTGTCTTTTACGAACAACCAATTTTGGTCAAAAGGAATATTACGGGCTGAAACAGCCAGAGAGCCGCTTTTTTCTTGTGCAAGAATGCCAACAGAAACCAGTAATAGGGATATGAGTAATCCTTTTTTCATATAGCTAATAATTCTTGTTTTAAACGATTGTGACTGAGAAGAATGATCAGAAAAAGCGAATGATAAAACTGGGGATATTTTCAGATAGGGTGGTGCTAATTCCTCCCTTTCGTTTTGCAAATTATTGTTTAGTTACCGTATCTTTAACTCTTACACCGCTGGCGTCATACATATCCATCATGTTTCCTGTTACATTATCCTCATCCTTTTTTTCCATAAAAAGGTAAACATCATAACCATTGGTGGTAAAAAAAACTGTTACTGACTTTTCCTTTTCTTCAACTTTGCTAAATTTTGTGGTTGCAGTTCCTTCCCTGGTAATGATGGTACCGTTCAATTTACCATTCTCTCTTTCCAGGGTGATGGTCATTTTACCATTTCCCTGGGGAGTACCTTCCACTACCATGTTCCATTTGCCTACAAAATAGTCTGTGGGGCCAGTTGCTTGAGCACTAGCATTGAAGGATAAAAGGAGGCAAAATAATCCTGCGCAAAAAAATAAGTATAGCTTTTTCATACTTTAATCGTTTTTGAGTTTTTATGTTGTTTGAATCTTTGACCATTTGGTCCCGAAGCTCGCTTGGAAAATTTAATCACTTTAATATTTTCCCTACAAAGGAAATGGAAAATTTTTATATAAACTAATTTTCCTTTAATTTTTTAAGAAAATGTCTTACATGATAAAAATATCGGGGAAGAAATTTTAGAGAGGCTTCAAACACCCTCTCCATCAAAAGTTTAATTAAAGTGAAGACATCAAATGGAAAAATTTTTCAAATAAGTTAATGTCATTTAGCTATAGAGTTGAAACCAGGTAAAATTGAAAAAGTTATAGACCTTGTGGGACAGTTTGCACTGTCCTGGTCAATACTTAACAATTCATTTCCTGCAGTAAATTAAGGATCGTGAATAACCCATATTGGCTAACATAAAAATTGAGGCAAACAGAAGCGAGGCGGCAAGAGCGGTCAGAACCCTGTAATAAAAAGAAGGTCTGTCGGACCGGGTTTACAGCTTCTGAAAATTATATTGCTTCCTCCCATGAAGGAATAGTTGATTTAGAGAATAAAAAAAAGGTTTTAGCAATGTCCTAAAATATATACGATCTAGTTATAAGAATGTACTATCAAATCCTTTATTGTTGTGGAAGGGTTGCAGCCATTTTCTTTTTTGCTTGCACGTCTTTTCCTAAAGTTTTATAGGTTCGTATATAATCATTCAATTCCCCAATTCCCCTCGCTGTACAAAAGCCCCTGATATATACAGCAATAGTATTTAAGAAAATATTGTAAGGTGATAGATGAAAAGTTTTGTATTTTTCATCCCTTATTATAGAAGTAAACAAAACGAGAATGCTTTCCAAAATAACTTCAACATTTATATCCTTCTCAAAGACGCCTTGATCTATTCCCCGCTGGATGATACGCATAAATCTTTTATGATATTGTATGCGTGACGATGCTTCTATTTTACTTCCCAATTCAGGATAGTAATAATACAGATCAGTAAAAAATGCCTTATTTATCTTGTATGTTACCTCCACTGATGTGTACCAGATATCGAAAAATAGAGGAATCACATCGCCCTCTGCTGAAAGTTGATCCAAATTTCGGTATCGCTGAGCGTGGTAAAGATTTAATGCTTCTTCTAATAACTCCTCTTTGTTCTTAAAGTATTTATAGACCGTTTTGGTGGAAATGCCTAAAGGTTCAATGAGCTTCTGAATGGACATTTCGCGAATCCCATGTTTTAAAAATTGCTTGAGGGAAGTTTGAATAATTTCTTCTTTCATTGAGAAACGCATTGCAAAA
>JBDTWP010000374.1:0-7079 GCA_040006615.1 Ferruginibacter sp. | reverse complement strand
AAGACGGTGATATGATGGACATGAATGGAAAGATGAAAAAGATGAAAATGGACAAACCCGTGAAAAATTAAATCTAGCGTGTAATTATGAGACCAGGGCCGCTATCAACAATGGTGGCGCTGGTTTAAAAAAACGTTAAACGCCGCCTGGCTCAATACAAACAGTAAACAAATCTAAATCATGAAAAGTCTATTTATTTACCTTATTACAATCCCCGTACTGTTTGCCGGAAGTTGTACTATTGCGCAATCTAAAAACACTAAATTTCCGGATCCGCCAATAGCCAATGACAAAACTGTTTATCCGGTAAAATTCACGGAAGCTGAATGGAAGGCAAAGTTATCGCCGGCGCAGTATTATATTCTTCGGGAGCAGGGAACTGAACGCGCAGGAACTGGCAAGTATGATCATTTCTACAAAAAAGGCACCTATTATTCTGCCGCTACTTTACAACCTCTTTTCAGTTCAGAAACGAAATTTGATTCCGGTACGGGATGGCCAAGTTTTTATGCGCCTGTTAGCCCGGATGCTGTCCGGCTGGTTAGTGATAAAAGCGCCGGCGATGAGCGTTGGGAAGTGGTCGACAGTAAAAGCGGCTCTCATTTGGGACATGTTTTTGATGATGGACCGGCGCCTACCGGCAAACGTTACTGCCTGGATTCAGATGCCCTTATATTTGTGCCGGAAGGTGGAAAACCACCTGTTAATTCAAACCCAAGTAATTAACCTGTTTGTTATGAAAGTTTTTTTATCAGTGATCACATTTTTATTGGCCCTTTCATCCTGTGGCCAGCAACAAAATAGGAATGCCGGCATCCCTGTCGGTTCACCTAAAAAACCTTCTGCCAATGAAGCAGTGGCTACTTTTGGAGAAGGTTGCTTTTGGCATGCTGAAATCGTGTTTCAAAGCCTGGTGGGTGTAAGAGATGCAATTTCCGGATACGCGGGAGGAACCGATAAAAATCCAAATTATGAATCAGTATGCTCAGGCACGACTGGTCACGCAGAAACTGTTCAGGTATATTATGATCCCAATAAAATATCTTACAAAACTTTAATAGCAGCCTTTTTTGCCAGTCAGGATCCGACTGAATTAAACAGGCAGGGTCCGGATAAAGGAACCCAATATCGTTCAATAGCCTTTTACCGGAATGAAACAGAAAAGCAGGTTATAGAAGCTGAAATAAAGCAGTTGGCTGATTCAAAAAAATACACAGACAGGATAGTTACCCAGGTATTGCCCTTTTCCATTTTTTATCCGGCTGAAGATTATCACCAGGAATATATATTCCATCATCCGGAAAATCCTTATGTGCAAAGTGTTTCGATACCAGATTTTTTAAGATTTAAAAAGGAATTTAAGAGTGATTTTAAATTGTAAATCAATAAAGGCACCCCTTGTAATAATTGTCACTAATCCGTCAAATTGTATTACTCAATCTTAATTGAACTTTTAAAAGAATATATTTCTAATTAAGTTACTATAAAATATTCCCGGACGGACATAGAAAATAGCTAAACTTTACAGAATGAAAAGGAAATATTTAATACCTGTATTAATCTCAATCCTCGGAGCGATTCTTTCTGCCAATGCATTTACTATATGCAATAAAAAAGATATTATGGTTGAAGGTAAAGGTGGGTTTGCCGTAGTCGAACTATTTACATCAGAAGGCTGCTCAAGCTGTCCTCCGGCCGATAAAGCAATAGCGGAACTTTTAGCCAGGAATACAGATAATATTTACGTTCTTTCTTATCATGTCGACTACTGGAACAGGTTGGGCTGGAAAGATGTTTTTAGTAAGCCGGAATTTTCTGCAAGGCAGCAGCAATATGCTCCACATTTCTCTTCAGAAGGCGTATATACGCCACAGGTAATTGTAAATGGCGCTACTCAATTTGTAGGGTCTGACGAAGGTAAATTAAATGATGCTATTTCCAATAATTTAAAGCGGGATATGAGTTCTGATCTGAGTATCCGCATTTCACAAAATAATAATGCAGTTTCGGTATCCTTTGATATTAACGAACAGGATGTAGTTCTGTTAAATATCGCTATAGTACAACTGCAGGCAGCCACCAACGTAAAACGTGGCGAGAATAGCGGAAGAATGCTTCATCATGTAAATATTGTAAGGGAATTTAAAACTATCAACGCAAAAGGAAGAGGTGATATTACAATCGAAATTCCAAAAGAATTATCCGGAATACCGTTAGAGCTTATTGCTTTTACACAGGGAAAAAATAGTTTTAAGATTTTAGGAGCAGACAAGAAAAAGATAAACATATGAAGGCAATAAAGGAGAAACATCCTTTGGTTATCCGTTGGGCACACTGGATAAACTTTCCTGTTTTAACTATTATGATCTGGAGTGGGATGCTGATTTATTGGGCCGATGATGAATATTCCATTAAGCTTTTCGGGCATACATTTTTTCATTTTTTTCCTGATGGTTTTTATAATTTCTTTGGCATACCATCCCGCCTTGCAGAAGGTATGGCTTTCCATTTCCTTTTCATGTGGTTCTTTACTCTTAATGGCTTCTTCTATGTGCTTTACACAATTGTGTCTGGTGCCTGGAGAGAACTATTGCCAAACAGACACTCCTTTAAGGAAGCCTGGCTGGTGTTGTTACATGACCTGCATATCCGCAGAACCATACCGCCTCAAAACAAATACAATGCGGCCCAGCGTATCGCTTATAGCTTTATTATTTTAATGGGAATCGGCTCCGTGGCAACCGGGCTGGCTATTTACAAACCAGTTCAATTCTATTGGCTCACCTGGCTCTGCGGCGGTTATCATTTTGCAAGGATATTACATTTTGCACTTACCATTGGTTACGTTCTTTTTTTTATTATTCATTTGATACAGGTTATGCTTGCCGGATGGGATAACTTCCGTTCGGTAGTTGCAGGCTTCGAAGTTAAAAAAGTAGAACCTTCGCCCGTTATGATAGATTTGCCAGACAGCGAAATCTCACCTCTGCCTGACGGTCCTGAAACTGAAATGAAAAGTATTTAGGTAACTAAAATCAACAGCGTGAAACAACCAGTCAATAAAAAGCAACGGAAGGAACTAACCGTTCAGCAGAAGATCAACCGCCGAAGTTTTATATCCTTTGCTGCACTTATTGGTCTATATGCAGCAGGTTATGAAGCCTGGAGATGGTTATATAAATCTCCTGAGGAAACGGCAGATATCACGGGTGGTGTACAAAAGCCACTGAGAAGGGCGCTAAATCAAAATGAATTGGCTTTTAGAAAAACTTTTAGTAATGACCATCTGGTGAAAACCTATCCAAAATCGATGGCGGCCCAAAACGTAAGAGTTAACAGTAAAATTGGAATTGATGATGATGATTTTAATCCGGAAAGCTGGATGCTGATTATAAATAAAAATGATGGCGGCCAGTTAAAGCTGAGCCTTAAGGATATAAAAGCATTGCCCAAAACAGAAATTGTTTACGATTTTAAATGTGTAGAGGGGTGGGACCAGATCCAATATTGGGGTGGTGTAAGTTTCCGGGATTTCATTGCCCACTATCAGCTGGAAGACGAGACAAAACTTAATTATGTGGGATTTGCCACTCCTGATGAAGGCTACTATGTAGGGATAGATATGCCAAGTGCAATGCATCCCCAAACTATTCTGGCATACGAAGTAAATAACCGCTCCTTACCAATGGAACATGGCTATCCGCTACGACTCATTATCCCTGTAAAATATGGGATAAAGAACCTGAAGCGTATAGGAACCATGTCTTTTAATAATGAACGTCCGCCTGATTATTGGGCAGAGCAGGGTTATGATTATTATTCGGGATTATAAATAATAATTTGATATTCTATGTTCCTGTAGTTAAAACAAAATGCAGGAAGTTCGGAGATACAAACACTGGTGTTCACTGACATTACCACCAATGCAAAGAAGATGTATTGCGATAGCGTTTAATCCTTATTGTAACAAGCGTGCTTTGGCATAACAAGTTTATTTAAACAATGTTGAAATAAAAATGGGGAGTAGTAAACCACTGCTCCCCATTTTTTAATAATAGCCCGCCTTTAATTAATAGGTAGCTAATCCTACTGCCGACAAAGGCAGGTTGGTCGCATTGCCTTTTAACAGAAGTTTGCCAAAAGGTTTTCTTTGATACCAGCCAATGGTATTTGATTTGGCATTTAACTCATACACGTCATAGTTGTTTTTACCTACCACAATATCAACCGGACCATTGCCGGTTTTCGCTGCTTCTCCATGTACCAGGTACAGATCTCCCCATGGCGACACGTAGTATGAAGAAATATTATTGCTTGCTGTGTTTGTAACATAAGCAAACCTGCCATATTTAGTGGTAGCTACCCAGCAAGGAGCAGCCTGTTCACTTGCAACCGCTCCATTGATGGCAGAAGGTTTCCCATTATAAGTGGTATAGGAGGTTGATGAACCTGCACCAGCCATTCCACCTGCGGCATTGGAAACAATCATATAATTTCTTGAAAAATCAAACCCAAAGGGTGTTTTTCCTACAGATGTCGTAAAAGTTCCGGCATTTACTGAGCCATCATTTTTTACTTTAAAAGTACCGATTACATTGGTAGCTTTTTCTGTTACAACCACCCAATCGCCTTTTGGTGTAAAGGAAATCTGCGGCGCATCTACACCTGTTGAACTAAGGGGTTGGATACTTCCTTCAATTGGAGTCATCGTACCGCCACTTCCTATTTTAAAACCCTGGATATTATCAGTTGCCCTGTTGAGCACATACAATAAGTTTTTATGAACACTAACACTAACGGGTGTTTTACCATAAACATCTGCGGAATGCCTAAGTGTTAATTTTCCTTTATCACCTATCTTAAATGACGACACACTGTTACATCCTGCGTTTACAGCATACAACCATTCGTGTTCTTTGTCAATTACCAACGCACCCTGCGACCCTAAAGGCTTCCCTGTTCCCGATCCTCCGGATAATACAGTCTCCTTCAATTGTAATGCTCCATCCTTTTTTATCTTATATGCAATAATACTATTGGTACCCAGGTTATTGCTTTCTGTATAAAGAGAATGGTCATCATCATCGTCTCTTGCCCTGTTGTCTGTATTGGCAAGAGTTACTGTTTGTGTAATCGATACTTCATCTGGATTGGCGCCCTTTTCTGAAATCATTTCTTCCATCGCGGCCTTGGGGCTATTTGCGGTGGTTACTGTTTGATCATTATTTTTTTTACAGGCCGTGAAAGAAACCAGTATTGCTGCCGCAACGGAAATTTGAAATAAGTTCATCTTTTTCATTTTTAGTGTTTTATTGTTAGTGAATAGTTTGACTTTTTATCTAGCCTTGCTTTGTTAAAGGCATAGTAATACACCTACACTTTTTAAGCGTTTTTTGTTTTAACAGTAAATGAATGTTTATTTTAAAAGCCTGGTAATACCAACCTGCAATCCTGCGCTGGTAATGGGTAAATTACCTACTCCCATTCCCTGTAAGGGAATTTTAAGAAAGGGTTCTATCCGTATGTTTATAAACTTTGAAAGATTTTTTTGATAGCCTGCGCTGATGTTTGCAACTGCCGGTAAACCATAATTATAATTCCTGTAAACCCCTGTCATCATTTCTGTATTGCCATTCATTGTTACATGATACCTGTTGTCTTCGGTGGTCATAATATAGGCCGAAATTCCTGCTGATGCAAACCAGGTTGCATTTGCCCTGTTCAAAAAATCATACTTGATTTTAAAAGGAATTTCTATCAATGAACTTTTAGCTTCCACGCTATTGATCACCATACCAGCCGGCATTGTCGAACCAATTTTGTCCATTTTAAATTCATTGCCGGCACTGTTATATTTTTTTCTGCTCCATAGAATGCCGGTTTCAAAAGATGTTCTGCCTGCCAGCTTTACTACTGCAATCAGTCCTGCATTGAAACCCGAATTATTGAATGCCATTGATTGCACTTTACTAAAATCGGAGCCTGCGGCAATACCAATATAAAATGCTTTTCTTTTTGACAATTCGCTATGTTCTTTCTTTTGGCTGATCTTTTTAGCAACGGACATAGTTTGTTTTGTTGATTCATTCAGCGACAGGATGTTTTCGTTTTTAGCAGATAAGATCGCATGTTTATGTAACGCAATGTCATTCATATCATACAACGCTGCTACTGGTTCATACAATAAAAGCGAGCCACGGTCATTGTCATTTATGGTTTCCCGGGGCTGACTATTTTGTTTGGAAATTATAGCTGATTTCTTATTAATGTAGCTTGGATAAAGGTGTTGTTGATCCGACTTGTGCCACCCGTTGCCTGTTACGTTTAACGATCCGGTAATTAGCTTTTTAACATGATTGAGGGTATTCCCGCTAATGCTAATATCCTTTTGTTTAAGCCCGCCACTATCTATTTTATCATCGTTTATTATTATGTCTGTTGATGGGTAAGATAGCCCGGTTTTCGGTGGTTGTAATACAGATTCACCTATTGATAAGGTTGAAAAAACCAATACCAGCGCAAACAATTCTTTATTCATTCTTTTTTTGAAAGATCTAACCGGCCCGGTTTTGTCCGCTGCTGCCTTAAGTCTGTCGGCAATAGTTTCCCAAGCACCTTTGCCTGTTTTCAAAGGGTAGTTTTCTGCCGCCCTTTTAAACAAATCATCCATATCGTTTTCTAAATACTGCATTCGCTCAGCGATTCTTTTTGGTTTAAATATTTTTGTAACAGTACCCGTGCTCTTAATAAATTCGATTTTGATGTACCCACCGGAATTTTTAAACTCTCCGCAATCTCTATATGTGTATAACCATCTATTACGTGCATATTAAAAACAATGCGGTAGGGAGGGGGTAACTTCTTCACTAGTAATACCAGGTCTTTATAAATGATCATCTGTTCGGCTGATACTGTTTTGTCTTTCATGTCCCAAACATCTTCTGCAATTCCTCCAATTTCAGGTAATAACATTTTCTTTCTTAAAAGATCAATGGCAGTATTGATCATTATTCTCTTAATCCAGCCGGTTAAAAATTTATCCATGTCAGCTTCATTTTCACACCTGAATTTATCTATCT
>JBDTWP010000373.1:0-7108 GCA_040006615.1 Ferruginibacter sp. | reverse complement strand
TCTAAAACTAACATGATTGCGCCAGCCTGTCCCCGATTTTTATCTCGACTCCGTTCAAAAGCTTTACTACTGATAAGCATTGGCTTAATGTTCAATCAGCAGGATATAAACGCACAGTTCAAACAGAAGACGTATTGCAATCCCATCAATATCGACTACGGTTACACGCCAATTCCTAACTTCAGCGAATGGGGCAGGCACCGTGCCACAGCAGACCCCGTTATTGTCACTTACAAAGGAAATTATTATTTATTCAGCACCAACCAATGGGGTTATTGGTGGAGCAGTGATATGCTCAACTGGAAATTTATTTCCAGGAAATTCCTTCGCCCCTGGAACCAGGGATATGATGAATTGTGTGCGCCTGCGGTAGGTATTATCGGTGATACCATGATCGTATTTGGGTCCACTTATACAAGCAACTTCACCATTTGGATGAGCACCAATCCCAAAGCCAATGAATGGAAGCCATTGGTGGATTCATTTGATATAGGCGGCTGGGATCCCAGCTTTTTTACGGATGACGATGGCAGGCTGTATATGTATAACGGCAGTAGTAACAGATATCCAATGTACGGTGTGGAACTTGACAGGAAAACATTTTCTCCCAAAGGAACCCGCAAGGAAATGTACCTCATGGAAAGCTGGCGCTATGGCTGGCAGCGTTTTGGAGAGTACCTGGATGATACATTTTTGGACGCATTCATAGAAGGCAGCCACATGACAAAACACAATGGCAAATACTACCTCCAGTATGGCGCGCCCGGCACCGAGTTTAGCGGGTATGCAGACGGCCTGGTGGTGGGTGATCATCCCCTGGGCCCTTTCAACGCGGTAAGCGATCCCTTGAGCTACAAACTGGGAGGATTTATTCGTGGTGCAGGACATGGTGCCACCTTCCAGGATATATATAATAATTACTGGCACGTAAGCACCATGGTCGTTTCTGTAAAAAATACCTTTGAAAGAAGGCTTGGTATCTGGCCCAGCGGATTTGATAAGGATGGAGTAATGTGGTGTAATACGGCATTTGGTGACTACCCCCAATACCTTCCCGCCCCCCTGCCTCCCGAAGGGAAGACCATTCCTTTCACAGGCTGGATGCTCCTGAATTACAAAAAACCCGTCGTCGTATCGTCTACGCTGGGTAGTTATAATCCAAACAACGCGGTGGATGAAAGTATCAAAACCTACTGGAGTGCCACCACCGCGGCCAAAGGGGAATATATACAAACTGACCTCGGAAATATGAGCACGATAAATGCTATACAGATCAATTATGCGGATCAGGACGTGGATAGCTCCTTTTTGGGGAAAACAATAGGCAATTTTCATCAGTATATATTATATTATTCTGCTGATGGCAAAAAATGGAATGTATTGACAGACAAGAGCAATAATAAAACGGATGTGCCGCACGACTATATTGAATTGGAAAAGCCGGTAACCGCGCGGTTTATTAAATTGGAGAACATTCACATGCCCACAGGCAAATTTGCCATTAGCGGATTGCGTGTATTTGGCAATGGCAATGGCGCCAAACCCGGAAAAGTAAAGCAATTCTTTGTATTGAGAACTGAGAAAGACAAACGTAGTGCATACATGAAATGGAGCCCGGTAGATAATGCATTTGCCTACAATATCTATTATGGCACGGATCCCGGGAAATTATACAACTGTGTGATGGTGCATGACGCTAATGAATATTGGTTTAAAGTGATGGATAGCAAAAAGTCTTACTATTTCCGCATTGAAGCCATCAATGAGAATGGTGTTAGCGCAGGTGAGGAAATTGTGAAAGCTGATTGAAATATTGTGATAATAGCATATTGGAGTAATGGGATATTAGGATATTGAAAAAAATTAACATGGTAAGATTCAATTGGTATTGACAATTGAATCCTGATTTCCTCAAGAAGGTAATATGAAAAAATCAATATAGATTATCAATGGTATTTTTTCCAGCCCGACAGAAAATGATTGTGAAGCTAACAACCCCGCTGGGTTTGAATATAAATAGCCACGGGTGGAACCCGTGGTCGGACAATAAAATAAAAAAATGATAAAAAAAGTAAATGCCTTTTTGATTTTTCTATTGCTTTGCAATTTCCTATGGGCACAGGAAACCAAACCTCCGTTTTGGGATGAAGTACAAACTTTTAAAAAACACGACAGCAGCAGTTTTCCTCCAAAGCACGCGATTCTTTTTGCAGGCAGTTCCTCCTTTACCAAATGGGTGGATGTGCAGGATTATTTTCCCGGCTATACCATTGTCAATCGGGCCTTTGGGGGTTCCTCACTGCCCGATTTGATACGATATGCGAAGGATATTATTTTTCCTTATCAACCCAAACAAATCATAATTTACTGCGGGGAAAATGACCTGGCCGGATCAGATACCGTTACTTCCGGAATTGTATTCAACCGGTTCAAACAATTATTTCAATTGATAAGAAGCCGCTTGCCGGGGGTGCCGGTTGCCTATGTCTCAATGAAACCGAGCCCCAGCAGGGAAAGGCTTTGGCCTGAAATGAAAGAAGCTAACCTGATGATAAAAAATTATTTAAGAACAAAACAGCATACGGCCTTTATAGATGTGTATCATAAGATGTTTAATAAGGATGGAAAAGTGATGAGGGATATTTTTATTGAAGATAACCTGCATATGAATGCTAAAGGATATGCTATCTGGCAAAAAATAATTAAGCCTTACCTGTTGCCTTCAAGGCCTGTGCAGCATAAAAGATGAATCGATAAACACAATGCATCAATCAATAAATAATAAAATCATGAAAAAAACGCTAACGATCGTTATCTTCTTTTTCACCATATCTGTAAGTGCGTATGCCCAGAACAGCAATGCAAAAATGAAACCATTCATCGATGCACTGATGAAGAAGATGACGGTGGACGAAAAAATTGGTCAGTTGAATTTACCGGGCTCCGGCGATATCGTTACCGGACAGGCAGCTAATTCTGATATTGGTAAAAAAATTCAGGCAGGAAGTGTTGGCGGTCTGTTTAATATTAAAACTGTAGAAAAGATCCGTGCCGTACAAAAAGTGGCGGTAGAGGAAAGCCGCTTAAAGATTCCCATGCTCTTTGGTATGGATGTAATCCATGGATACGAAACGGTATTTCCTATTCCACTTGGTTTATCCTGCACCTGGGATATGAAGGCAGTTGAACTCAGCGCTCAGACCGCGGCCTCGGAAGCGAGTGCGGATGGCATCAACTGGACTTTTAGTCCGATGGTTGATATCGCACGTGATCCACGCTGGGGGCGTATTGCTGAAGGATCAGGTGAAGATGCTTATCTCGGCTCCCAGATCGCCAAAGCCATGGTAAAAGGATACCAGGGCAATGATCTTTCTAAAAATAATACCATTATGGCCTGTGTAAAGCATTATGCATTGTATGGTGCTGCCGAAGCAGGCAGGGACTATAATACGACCGATATGAGCCGCGTGAGAATGTATAATGAATATTTTCCCCCATATAAAGCTGCTGTCGACGCGGGAGCAGGTAGCGTGATGGCATCCTTTAATGAAGTGGATGGCATTCCCGCCACAGGCAATAAATTCCTAATGACAGAAGTGCTCCGGAGGCAATGGGGATTTAAAGGTTTTGTAGTAACCGATTATACGGGTATCAATGAAATGGTCGATCATGGAATTGGAAATCTTCAAACGGTTTCAGCACTTGCACTTAAGGCAGGTATAGACATGGACATGGTAGGGGAAGGATTTTTAACCACCTTGAAAAAATCTTTAAAGGAAGGCAAAGTGACACTTGCCCAGATTGATGCATCCTGCCGCCTCATACTGGAAGCAAAATATAAACTGGGCTTATTTGAAGATCCCTATCGCTATTGCGATCCTGGTAGAGCAAAAACGGAAATTTATACGGACGCAAACCGTAAAGCGGCCAGGGAGATTGCAGCACAAAGTTTTGTCTTGTTAAAAAACAGCAACAATACATTACCGCTCAAAAAATCGGGTACCATTGCGTTGATCGGCCCAATGGCAGATACTAAAGAAAATATGCCGGGCACCTGGAGCGTAGCTGCTGATTTTTCAAAACCCCTTACCGTTCTGGAAGGGTTGAATGCAGCCGTTGGCAATAATGCTAAAATTCTGTTTGCAAAAGGTTCCAACCTCGATGCTGATACTTTATTTGAACAAAGAGCCGGTATGTTTGGAAAAGCGTTTAAGCGCGATAGCCGCCCTGCCCGGCAGATAATTGATGAGGCTGTTGCAGTGGCCAATCAAAGTGATGTAATAGTAGCTGCATTGGGTGAATCAGCAGAAATGACCGGTGAATCTAGCAGCAGGAGTAATATTGAAATTCCGAAAGCACAGCAGGAATTGTTGGCGGCATTGCTTAAAATCGGCAAACCGGTCGTACTGGTTTTATTTACCGGGAGGCCATTGGCATTGAAATGGGAAAATGACAATGTTCCGGCAATATTAAATGTATGGTTTGGTGGCTCGGAAGCAGGAAGTGCTATTGCTGACGTGCTGTTTGGAGATGTAAATCCATCCGGTAAATTAACCACAACTTTTCCTCAGAATATCGGGCAGGTGCCCATCTTTTACAACCACAAAAATACTGGTCGTCCATTGGCGGAAGGAAAATGGTTTCAAAAATTCCGTTCTAATTATTTGGACGTATCCAATGAGCCCCTCTATCCTTTTGGTTACGGGTTAAGTTATACAAATTTCACCTATAGCGCCGTTGAGCTTAACCGCCCTTCAATAAAACCCTCAGAAACGCTGACAGCTACAGTTACGGTTACCAACAGTGGCGCTGTTACAGGTAAGGAAATAGTGCAGCTTTATATCCGTGATATGGTTGGCAGCAGTACAAGGCCGGTAAAGGAACTAAAGGGGTTCCAAAAGATCGAACTAAAGGCGGGAGAATCAAAAAAGATAAGCTTCCCAATTTCTGCAAATGATCTTAAGTTTTACAACTACGAACTGAAATACGTTGCTGAGCCTGGAGATTTTAAAGTCTTTATAGGCGGTAACAGCCGTGACACAAAAGAAGCGGATTTCAAATTACTTTAATGACCAGGAACGGTCAATGTTCAATAGGCAATAAGCAATAGGCAATATGCAACGGACAACTCATTATTTATCTCAACAGAAAACACTAAACAGAAAACAGTAAACAGAAAACAGAAAACAGTAAACAGAAAACTCATCATTTCAATTATGAAACAATTTCTCTTTTTTACAATGGTGTCAATGCTTGTATCCTGTAATAATGCAGTAAAGGATACAAGCACCGCTATCGGCCAACCAGCCACCACCGCCGGGACGTTTTCAACAGAAGGTAAAACTGTAAAAGTGTATACAACTGCCGATAGTAGCAACCTCAGGCTAACTGCTACTGACACTGTTACCTTTAAGCAAATGGGTCAGCCCATGGAAACACAGATATGTGTTTTTGTTGATCCCGGTAAACAATACCAGTCTTTCTTTGGTATCGGTGCCGCGTTAACGGATGCAGCGGCCGAAACATATGCCAAACTTCCAAAAGACAAACAGGCGGAATTATTAAAAGCCTATTTCGATAAGGACCAGGGTATCGGTTACACCGTAGCCAGGACGAATATCAACAGTTGCGATTTCAGCAGCGCCAGTTACACCTATGTGGCAGAAGGCGATAAGGATCTGAAGAGTTTTGATATCGCTCCTGACAGGAAATTCAAGATTCCGCTAATAAAAGCGTCGATGGTAGCTGCCGGTGGAAAACTCGATTTGTTTGCGAGTCCCTGGAGCCCGCCTTCCTGGATGAAAGATAATAATGACATGCTCCAGGGTGGTAAACTGAAACCCGATTTTTATAATAGTTGGGCCATGTATTATACAAAGTTCATTAAAGAATATGAAAAAGATGGGATGCCGGTATGGGGCATCAGCATTCAGAATGAACCAATGGCAAAACAAAAATGGGAAAGTTGTATTTACTCTGCTGAAGAAGAGCGGGATTTTCTGAAAAATAATTTAGGCCCCACGATGGAAAAGGAAGGATTAAAGGATAAAAAAATCGTCGTCTGGGACCATAACCGCGACCTGATTTACCAGCGTGCGCAAACTTATTTTGATGATCCGGAAGCATCAAAATATGCCTGGGGCATCGGTTTTCACTGGTACGAAGACTGGAGTGGGGGACAGCCCATGTATGAAAATATAAAAAAAGTGCATGAAGCTTATCCGGATAAAAACATCCTTTTTACGGAAGGCTGTGTTGAGAAATTTACGACCGCCCGTTTAAAGGACTGGGCCTTAGGTGAAAGATACGCGCGCTCAATGATCAATGATTTTAATAATGGTATGGTAGGTTTTATAGACTGGAATATTTTGCTCGATGAAACCGGTGGCCCAAATCATGTGGGTAATTTTTGTTTTGCACCGGTACATGGCGATACAAAAACCGGGCAGCTCATTTATACCAATGCTTTTTATTATATCGGCCACTTTTCTAAATTTATCAAGCCCGGTGCCAAACGCGTCAGTAGTGCGGCCAGCCGCAGCCAGTTGCTCACCACTGCTTTCATGAATGAAGATGGAAAAATGGTAGTAGTAGTAATGAACCAGGGGAATGTTGTTACACCATATTTTGTTTGGATCAATGGAAAGGCGGCAGAAGTGACTGCAAGGCCTCATTCCATCGCAACATTGGTGTTTTAACAACAAGGATGCCTCGTCTTTCAGGAACATATTAAAAGAAAGGCATCTTGGAACAGTTCCCATCTGTACGTCTCGCATTAAAGGAACATATTAAAAAGATAACATCTTAGAATGGTTCCCATCTATACGTCACGTCTGACCGGAACATATTAAAAGGATGTCATCTTAGGATGATTCCGGTCTGTACGTCTCGTCTTTCAGGAACATATTAAAAGGATAGCATCTTAGAACGGTTCCCATCTGTACGTCGCGTCTGACCGGAACATATTAAAAGGATGTCATCTTAGGATGATTCCGGACTGTACGTCTCGCATTGAAGGAACATATTAAAAAGATAACATCTTAGAATGGTTCCCATCTGTACGTCACGTCTGACCGGAACATATTAAAAGGATGTCATCTTAGGATGA
>JBDTWP010000372.1:0-7119 GCA_040006615.1 Ferruginibacter sp. | reverse complement strand
ACCACCTGATTATGAGTCAGGTGCTCTAACCAACTGAGCTATAGGCCCTTTCTTCAATTATTTTGAAGTTTGAGGATGCAAATATAATCAAAGGCAATCAATTTAACGCTTCATTAAATTATTTGCCGTTATTTTGCACCTTCAAGAATAAATATGAAGAAAATATTGTCCGTAGTCGTAGCAGTCTCATTAATCTGTACCGCATTTGGTCAAAAGAAAAAAGACTGGAGCAAAATAAATATAGATCGTGCAGGCGACCATTTCATGATACAGATCAGTAAAGATAACTGGGCAGGCGCACCTGATAGTATTAAAAACAGAATGAAAGGTTTATCCCGCGGCCTGAATTTCGCTATCATGCTGAATAAACCCTTTCAAAGCGATCCACGATGGAGCGTGGCATTTGGATTGGGAATCAGCCACAGCAGCATATTTTTTAAAAACACCGCGGTGGATGTAAAAGCATCCGGGACCCTCCTGCCTTTCAGAAGCCTGGACTCTACCGATCATTTTAAAAAATATAAGCTGGCTAATACTTTTGCGGAAGTGCCCATTGAACTAAGGTATACTTTTGACCCCGTAGACGAAAAGAAAAGCTGGAAAATAGCCCTGGGTGTTAAAGTAGGGACCATGATTAATGCTCATAACAAGGGTAAAACTCTTCAAAATAAATCTAACACTACTATTGGCAGTTTTACGGAAAAAGAAAGTAAGAAAAGTTTTTTCAACAGTACCCGACTGGCAGCTACCGTAAGGGCAGGGATTGGAAATTTTTCTTTGTTTGGAGCTTATTCAATTACATCATTCCTGAAAGATGTTGCAGGACCAGGCATCCGGCCTTATCAGATTGGTCTTTGCATAAGCGGACTATGATATCAAACAATTTTTTCTTTACCAGGGAAGAAAGAATGACTTTTAATTTACCGGAATAGCTGATGAAGCATTATAATTCGTGCCTATCAGCATTCCGGGTAAAAACCCACTTTTTACTGCTCCCCGGCAAATAAGAATATATTATCCTGGCCCCTGGCCGGGATTTTTAGTTTACAATCCTGTACCTTTGCGACTTATTTTACTCCATGAGCGACGAAATCAAACACGAGTGCGGCCTCGCCTTCATTCGCCTTCGCAAACCCTTCAGTTATTATCAGCAACAATATGGAACAGTTTTATATGGCCTCAATAAGTTGTATTTATTGATGGAAAAACAGCATAACCGTGGCCAGGACGGGGCGGGAATCGCTACGGTAAAACTGAACGTAGAACCAGGTTATCCATTTTTACACCGTTTGCGGAGCAGTGCGAACCAGCCCATCGCAGATCTTTTTTTCCAGATAGGAAAGGAAATAGAAGAACTGGAAAAATACCAGCCGGATATTAAAAACCATCCGGGCCTTATGAAGGGGCATGTAAACTACCTGGGAGAATTATTATTGGGCCATTTACGCTATGGTACCCAGGGCAAAAACAATGTGGAGTTTTGTCATCCTTTTATAAAAAGACACACCATTCCTGCAAGAAACCTGGCCCTGGCAGGCAATTTCAACCTGGTGAATACAGACGAATTATTTGGCCTCATCAATATTGACCCGGGCATATTCCAACGGCAAAGTGACCTTGCAGCAATGATGGAAGTATTGCATCATTTCATGGTTAAAGCGGATGAGGCTTTTCCCGGTCAACTGGATATTGTAAAAGTATTGAAAAAAGCAGTTCCGCTCTTTGACGGAGGATTTAATTTCTGCGGGTTGGTTGGGAACGGCAGTGCTTTTGTTATGAGAGATGCGCATGGTATCCGGCCATCCTATTATTATGTAAATGATGATGTAATAGTCGCCGCCAGTGAAAGGGCCGCAATCCGAACCGCATTTAATGTGGGTGAAAATGAAGTGAAGGAACTGATGCCCGGATGTGCCTTAATGGTAGATCCGGACGGAAATTATCATATTGAGCAAATTGTAATTCCTAAAGAACGAAAAGCCTGCAGTTTTGAACGAATTTATTTTAGCCGGGGCAGTGATGAAAAAATCTATAAAGAAAGAAAGGCACTGGGCCGGTATCTAAGTGAACCCGTTTTGAAGGCAATTGATTATGACCTGAGGAATACCATCTTCTCGTTTATTCCCAATACTGCGGAGACTGCCTTCTACGGGCTCTTAAAAGGAGCCGATGATTATCTTAAAAAAATTAAGGTAGAACGTATTTTAAGCTGGGGAAATGATTTTGATGAAGCCAAATTAACAGAAATGATAAGCCGGAAAATCCGGTTTGAAAAAATTGCTATCAAAGATGTTAAGTTACGGACCTTTATAACAGAAGACAGCAGCAGGAATGAAATGGTGCAGCACGTATATGATATCACTTATGGTACCGTGCGGAAGCATATAGATACCCTGGTAGTTATTGATGATTCTATTGTAAGAGGAACTACTTTAAAGGAAAGTATCATCCGGATGTTGGCAAGATTGGAACCCAAAAGAATAATTATTGTTTCATCTGCCCCACAGATACGCTACCCGGATTGCTATGGGATTGACATGAGTAAAATGGGAGATTTTGTCGCTTTTAGGGCCGCGATTGAATTAATACATGAAAGAAACCTGGAAGATTTATTGGATGAACTGTTTGGAAAGTGTAAGGAACTCCAACGCAACAATCAGTTGCATACAGAAAATGTAGTGCGGAAATTGTACAAATCATTCACATTGGAGGAGATGTCAAATAAAATTGCACAACTGATCACGCCCAAAGAAATTACCATACCTATAGATGTCATTTACCAGACTATTGAAACTTTACATTTGGCTTGCCCAACCAATACCGGCGACTGGTATTTTACCGGAAACTATCCTACCCCTGGCGGAAACCGTGTTTGTAATAAAGCTTTCATGAATTATATGGAAGGAAAGAATGTAAGAGCCTATTAAGCAATTGGCAATTGGCAATAGGCAACAGGCAATAGGCAATAAGTCCAAAACGGACAATATTTAAGAAGAAAAATCAGCTTCACATTGTTGAAACGCTTTAATAATAGATTTACTTTTGTCATATGAATGAGAATAAACCAAAATCACCCGCAGTACCAGGGGATGAAAGCAAAATGCTCCTGGTAGTACGTCATGCAAAAAGCAGTTGGGATACAGGTTCTCTCAACGATTTTGAGCGGCCGCTCAACGACCGGGGTAAAAAGGATGCGCCGATGATGGCAAAAAGAATGATAGATAAAAAAATACCGGTCGACGCTTTTGTATCGAGCCCTGCCAAAAGAGCTAAAAAAACTGCTGAATTATTCTGTGAAACCTATGATAAAACTGAAGATGCGATCATCTATGTATCGATGCTGTATAGCGCGACGGCTGAAGTTTTATATGAAGTGGTGGAGCAACTGGACGATGAATTAAATACAGTTGCGATTTTCTCTCATAACCCCGGAATTACAGAGTTTGTAAACACTTTGACAGATGGAGTAAAGATCGACAATATGCCTACCTGTAGTATATATGGCATACAGGTGCAGTTAAAAAAATGGGCCGACTTCAAAAAAGCCAAAAAAGAATTCCTCTTTTTTGATTATCCTAAACTTTCCTGAAACTTATGAACTATCCTGAATGAAGCAGGTGAACCGGATAGGTCATTCTCCCGGTTTTTAAAACCCTGGTACTTCAATCAGCAGTAACTTCTGCATATTGGTCTTTGGATTTATTTTGACAATAACTATTACAGTTCCTATTGTCAGGACAAGCTACAACATGTCAGTCCCGTAAGGGCGAAATATGATAGCACAGGATGAAGCCCTGTGAATCATAGTCAATTGCCGCCAAATAAAAGTGCGAAACATAAACCCCAAATCATATTTGCCTTTACAGGGATTGAATAAATTGATATACCGTTTTTTTGTATTGTTCCATATCAAAAGAAGGAATTGCAAAAGGAAAACGGGCTGCCTCTTTCAATGCATCCTTTAGCGAAAATCCTTCCTGGCCGGCCGCTAAAAAAAAATCCTGACGCATTAAATGCATGGCCAGGTATTCCTGTTCTGTCTGACCCGGTGTTGGTACCAATACTGCCTTTTGCCCAAGTTTGATCAAATCCATAATTGTAGTATAACCACTCCTGCTTATCACCAATTGGGCCTGTTGAATTGCATCATTCAATTCCTGTGCAGGAAGATGATTTTTAATAATGAGATGTGGCCCCGGCGCATCTGTATACAATACTTTTTCTTCGCCTTCATTTAAGCCTGGTAATCCTCTGACCATCAGTGTCCTGCCAGTGTAATTTTTCAGTTCCCGTAATAACAGCGTTTCAAAAATAGCCCGTTGTGGTTCAGGGCCTGAAATGATAATTAAGAGGTCGTACTTTATCTCAAAACCACCTTTTTTTTCAAACCTTGATAAACATCCTATAAAGTTAATATCCGGATGATGTTTTGAAAGATGTGATAATTCTCCCGAAATATTATCCTTCCCTTCGAAATCGGGTATCCAACAGGAATGATATTTCTTTATGAACCAAAAGTGGATTTTTTGGACAATATCTTCTGAAAAATAATTACCGGTTTTTATTAATAACTGGTGGGTGATATAAATTGATGGAACGCCTGAATGATACAATCCGAAGCGATTATCCGCTATTATTGCATTGACGGAATATTTTTTTACAATTTTTTTTACCCATTGGTGCTCTTTATAGATACCAAGTAATATCCGGGGCACCTGGGATATTATTTTAAGGGGCAACCAATAGCTATTTCTACTATAGCTAATACGGTATCCTTTCAGAGGAATGAACGTAAGTTGTTGAAATTCATGTTCCAACAACGACTTTGTGGCATTTTCTGCCGCAATTATTACCTCGCATCCATTTCCCAGGAATTCCTTAATTAACGGAATACAACGGGTAGCGTGGCCAAGGCCCCAATCGAGCGGAACAAACAAAATCCTTTTGTTATTTGGAGTTTTGTTAATTTTTTTGCTTATCATTATAAGATTCCAATAAATATTTGTGAAAATAGATTAATTTAGTAACCTTGTATGATGAAACCTTATTTTAAGATCGCTTTATCAATCTTTTTAATTTTTTCCATTATTTTAATTGGATGCACTTCTTCTAAAAAGAATCAATGCGGTTGCCCGGCTAAAAGCGGAATGGTGGGATACTAATAAAAGATGACAGTTGATAAAAACCAAACTCCAATGAATAGAATGAACCGGGATTTGCTGGTCTTGTTCAATCAGGAACTTCTAAGTCCTCAAGCCATTGAGCACGAAGTAGAATTGTTACATGAATTACTGCAAATCGTGGAACGGCTGGATAATTTAGTTAATGCCCACGAAATACTGGACCTTAACAAATATAAGGTTATCAATAAAGAAATGGTACTCCGCAATACTATCCGTGAACAGGTTTTAAAGCCATTTGTTTTTTTGAATTGTAAAAACTGACGGTGGTTTTCTTTAATAATATTTTCTTCTAAAAAGTCAATTGTGAATCGTCAAAATTTCAGCATTCACATTTCACGATTCACCATTCAGGTATTAAACCTACGATTCACTTAGCTTTATTAACGCCATCCTTAATTTTGTCAACATCTCATTAATCTCTTCCTTCTTACAGGTACCTACACTTAACCGGTACCAGCTACTTTTAGCCGAAGCTCCAAATGCCGAAAAAGGAACAATGGCCAGAGCGGCTTCATTTAATAAATAATCTGTTACATCCGTCTGGTTGACCAATGTCTTTCCTTCAGCGGTAGTTTTTCCGACCAGGTTTATCTGTATCGTCAGGTATATGGCAGCCTGCGGAGAAACAGCATCCACTGAAAAGCCCTGCTTTTTCAGTTGCTGGAAACCATCATAAATACTATTTAGCCTTTCTTCCAGTTCAGCCTTAAAACGTATAAAGTAAGCATCAATAGCTGCTCCCTGTACTAAATATTTCGCTACTGCATTTTGCTCTGCCATAGGTGCCCACGCTCCAAGGTGACTGTTGATCGCTTTCATCTTTTTGATCAGGTAGGAAGGTCCCATAGCCCAGCCCACCCTTACTCCCGTGGAAGCGAAAGCCTTGCTGATACCATCAATAAAAATGGTAAATTGCTTCATTTCCGGCCTGAGCGAAACGGGGTCATAATGTTCTACCTTTCCATAAGTAAGTGTCCAGTAAATCTGGTCGTACAGCAAATAAAGTTTTTTTTCGTCTTCACCCCGCTGTTCATTTTCCGCTATCACAATATCGCAGATGGCCTCCAATGCTGCTTTTGTAAATGTGGTGCCGGTTGGATTTAACGGTGAGCACAATGCCAGCAATGAAGTGTCTTTCAAATGCGGTAAAATTTCACCGGCAGTTGGCATAAAATTATTTTCCAGTTTAGTTTCTATTACCACATGTTCGCCTTCGGTAAAATGCACATAGTGATTATTGTTCCAGCTGGGCACCGGGTAAATTACTTTATCCCCTTTGTCAACAATTGCCCTGTATGCCGCATATAACAGCGGTCTGCCGCCTGCTGCAATTATAATTTCATCCGCGTTGAATGAAATGCCTTCCCGCGCGTGTAAGAAATTTGCTACCGCATCTCTTAATTCAGCAATGCCTTCGGCCGGTGGATAGGTGGTTTGATGATTTTTATAGGCTGTTATAATTTCATTTTCCAATTCAACCGGAATAGGAAAAATAGCACTATCGAAATCACCAATAGTGTAATTATATATTTTATTACCCTGCTTTATTTTTTCTTTTATATCTGCTCCCAATTTTACAATTTCAGAACCGATCAGGGTCTCAGCAAGATTACTCAGCTTTGTGGAGGGCATGGCTTTAAAATATTAAGATGCGGAAAATAGTGAAAGGCAAAAGTAATTTTTAATGAGGGGAAAACAATAAATTGAGATACCGGGACATTTGGGGTGCATTCCAAATTCATCCTGCTCCGTGGGTGTAACAAAGTAGTATACACCGCCTTGGCTGGAAGTGGTTTCATAATTTGCCTCCAGCTTTAGCTGGAGGAACAATTTTATTTATTTTTGGCTTTAGCCAAACCAATCAGGAAAATGCTTAAATCCAATTCGGCTAAAGCCGTCGTTTATCGCATTTTACATTATCCACAGGCTAAAGCCT
>JBDTWP010000371.1:0-7130 GCA_040006615.1 Ferruginibacter sp. | reverse complement strand
GCCTAACCTATTATCAGCTTAGGTTTGCGAATGTTATACCTAATGCGATCATTTTAAATAGGCGTAAACTTAAATGAAAAATAAAATGAAAAACATATTGACTTTGTTGTTTTCTTCGGCGCTTATATTTTTAAGCTGCAATACAAGTAAGCCATTTCATGAGGTAAAGTTTGAAAACCCGGAATTCTTTCCCGATACAGCCTTTGTATCGTTCGAAGATTTATCCTCTCCCAAATTCCAGGCATTAAAAAATAAGTACCAGCTGGATTCAATTCTTCATGATGAAAAAGATGAACTGAAAAGGATCCTTTTATTGAGAAATTGGATAAGAAAACAAATAAAAATTGACAATAAGGGACCATACCCCGGGGATGGATCGCCTGAAAGCATATTGGATGAAGCATCAAAGGGACATGGATTTCATTGCGGCCATTATATGGTGGTTCAAAATGCAGTGATGAATGCCTATGGTTATGTCACGAGATGCATCGGTGCGGGTGAAGGGGTCCCGGATTTTCTTGAAGGCCACCATGGCTTGAATGAAATATGGCTCAATAGTTACCATAAATGGTTTTTATCCGATGCCAAATATGATTATCATTTCGAAAAAAATGCCATTCCATTATCTGCTTTGGAAATACGGGATGAATATTTAAAAAATAAGGCAGCTGATATAACCCTGGTGAAAGGGCTCGGGCGTGTTCCTACGGATATTTATCCAGAATTAAATAACAGAACCAAAGAATTATTTGCAAGAATTTATACCTGGATAAGCTGGAATAAGTACAACAGCAGGTATATGGACTGGCCAAATGACAGCAGCGACCTGGTGATGTACCAGGACGATTATTATAAAAGCCATACCTGGATAAGAGATGGGAAACCGCACTGGGTCTACAATACGCGATACCTGCACCTTGTTTCCAATCGCAATGCGATAGAATGGACACCCAATACAATCGAATCAAAGGTTAAAATTGAAGGAGGCAAGGCAGGAATTGAACTCAATTCAAATACACCAAATTTGAAAACTTACCAGGTGAAAGAACTGCCGGATGGTGATTGGAGGGACGTTTCAAATAAAGTAGAAATAGAATTACAAAAAGAAAAAAATGAAATTGTTTTCCGTATTGTCAATCTGGCAGGTGTCACCGGTCCGGAACATACAATAATTATTGAACGTTAATTTCTTATTGGTTAATAACCCGGGCATTCACAAATCGATATACCATTTTACCATTAACAAACAATACTTACCTAATTGAAATATTTAACAACCATTACGGGAAAATACAATTAATGATTATGAAAAGATACCCTCTTGTGTTAATGATGTTCCTTGTACAGTCCCTGATGCCTGGTTTACTACCAGTGTCACTGGTTGCCCAGGCAAGGCCAATCGCCTTAAATCCGCTTAATCCTCATTATTTCATTTATAAGGAAAAACCCGCAATCCTGGTTACTTCCGGAGAACATTACGGTGCAGTGATAAACAAGGATTTCGATTACATAACTTACCTGGACGAACTGAAATCAAAAAGATTAAACCTCACCCGTACCTTCACGGGTGCATACGTAGAACCATTGGGAGCATTTAAAATAGATAAAAATTCTTTGGCTCCTGCTCCGGGCAGGTTTATCTGTCCTTGGCTCCGAAGTTCAACTCCCGGCTATGCAAAGGGGGGCAATAAATTTGACCTCACGCAATGGGACACTGCATACTTCAACCGTCTTAAGAAATTTGTATCAGCAGCCGGGAAAAGAGATATAATAGTTGAACTCGCTCTTTTCTGCCCTTTTTATGAAGAAGTCCAGTGGAAATTAAGTCCGCTTAATACAATCAATAATATTAACGGTCTGGGAAAGGTCCCCCGTACTGATGTATATACCCTCGACAAGGGCAATGGCCTGCTGTCTGTGCAGGAAACGCTGGTTCGTAAAATAGTAAATGAATTGAAAGATTTTGACAACCTGGTTTATGAAATCTGTAATGAACCATATTTTGGCGGTGTTACCATGGAATGGCAGCACCATATTGCGGATATTATAGCAGAAACAGAAAAACCTTTCCAGGCCCGGCACCTTGTAACACAAAACATTGCCAATGGCGCAGGAACGATCATAGACCCGCATCCGGCCGTATCTGTTTTTAATTTTCATTATGCTTCACCACCCTATGCCGTTGCACAGAATTATAACCTCGACAAGGTAATCGGCGACAATGAAACCGGTTTCGCGGGCAATAGCAACGACACTTACCGGAGGGAGGGTTGGGAATTTCTAATGGCCGGCGGAGGATTGTATAATAACCTCGATTATTCATTTACCGTTGGTCATGAAAAGGGTACTTTCGTTTATCCTTCAACACAACCGGGAGGAGGAAGCGCTGACCTTCGCAGGCAGCTAGGTTACCTGAAAAACTTTCTGCACAGCTTTGAATTCGTTCTTATGAAGCCTGACAGTATGCTGATCATTAATGGCCCGGCAGAAAAGTTTAGACCTTACGCATTAGTGGAACCGGGAAAACAATACGCCATTTATTCTTATGGCAATATGCGCCCCAATGTAGAATTTTTGATACCTGCCGGCACTTATGAAGTAGAATGGATGAACCCGCTGACAGGAAAAATTGATAAAAAAACTATCCTTAAACATGGCGGCGGCAAAGTTGAGCTCCAATCTCCAAAAAACAGTAAGGAGATTGCATTGAGCATAATAAAAGTTGGATATAAAAAAATGAAAAAATGACACTGTTATATAGCCCGTATTTTCAATCACAAATTAACCGCATATAATGACTGAAATTAAATTCAAATTACAACAGCAAAAATTCTCCGGGAAATGAATATAGGAATATCATGTATAGGTATTACGAAAATTAAATTAACAATAGTTGTCGCAATACTAATGCTGATCCAAAGCTGCAATGCACATAAATTCCATGAAGTAAAATGGGATAACCCTGAATTTATTCCTGATACAGCCTTTGTTGAGTATGAAAATTTATCATCTCCTAAATTTAGTGCATTAAAAGAGACCTATCAATTGGATACCATTTTTCATGAAGAAAAAGATGAACTGAAAAGGATTTTGTTATTGAGGGAATGGATCAATAAACATATAAAAATTAACAACGATGGACCTTACCCCGGAGATGGTTCAGTTGAAAGTATTTTGAATGAAGCCTCCAAAGGGAACGGATTTCATTGTGGGCATTTTACCTCAGTTCAAAATGCTATTATGAATGCATATGGATATGTAACCAGGTGTTTACTCGCCGATATTGGAGTGCCGGTTGATCTTATAGAGGGCGGTGGACATCATGCTATTAATGAAATTTGGTTGAATACCTTTCATAAATGGTTTATGTCTGACGCAAAATATAACTGCCACTTCGAAAAAAATGGAATCCCTTTATCAGCTTTGGAGATCCGCGACGAGTATTTGAAAAACAAGGGAACTGATATTACCCTCATGAGGGGGCCTGGCAGAATACCTTCCTTATATTACCAGGAACTAAAAGACAGTAGTATGAGGGAGTTAACAGCCAGGAGTAAAGAATTATTTGCCCGGATTTATACCTGGTTAAGCTGGGGCAAGTATAACAACAGGTATACCAACTGGCCAAAAACAAAAACGGATTTTATGATTGTATATGAAGATGAGTATTTTAAAAGCCATACCTGGCTGTGGGATGGGAAACCGCTCTGGGCATACAATACTGAATACATGAATCGTGTGCAGGAACGTAAAGCAATAGAATGGACACCGAATACCATCACATCAAAAGTTATCATTGAAGGAAGAAAGGCAAAGATTGAACTTTACTCTATTACTCCGAATTTTAAAACATACCAGTTGAAAGAATTTAATGAGGGAGACCCGGTACCAACCGCCTGGAAGGATGTTTCAAATACGGTTGATATAGAATTAAAAAAAGACAGTAACAAGATTACTTTCCGGGTAGAAAATCTTGCCGGCGTTACCGGCCCGGAACATATAATCATTATATTATAGCGAACCGATAATTATCAATCAACAACAATAAAGAAAAAGATTATGAAAAGTAAATTCATTTTATTAGCTGCCTCGGGTCTGTTGCTATTAAGCTGCAACAAAAAGCCCTTTCATGAAGTGAAAACGGATAACCCTGCTTTTTATGCAAATACTGTATTTAAATCCTTTGAGGATTTAACTTCTCCCAGGTTCAAAGCCTTAAAAGAAAAGTACCAGACTGACACAATATTTCATGGTGAAAAGGATGAACTGAAAAGGATCCTTTTACTGAGGCACTGGATAAGGTCGGTTATCAGCATTAATGACCCGGGGCCTCATCCCGGAGACGGATCTGCAGAAAGTATTCTGGACTATGCCTTAAAGGGCAACGGATATCATTGCGGGCATTTCATGGTGGTGCAGAATGCATTAATGAATGCCTATGGCTATGTAACGAGATGTCTGGGTTCAGGCCCCGGAGGCCAGGACGGGGCAGACGGACATCATGGCATTGATGAAATTTGGTTGAATTCTTTTCACAAATGGTTCTTGTCAGATGCCAAGTATGACCACCACTTCGAAAAGGATGGTATACCCCTGTCTGCATTGGAAGTTCGGGATGAGTACCTAAAAAATAAAGCTGCAGATATAACCATGGTTAATGGCCCAAACAGGACACCTGTTGAATTTGATAAAGAGTACAAAACCAGCAGAGAACATTTTGCCAGAACCTACGCATGGATTGAATGGGATACTTACAACGACAAGTACACAGCAATTGCTGACACCAACAGTGCAAGGGGAATATTGACAATGTACAATGATGACTTTTTTAAAAATCATAAATGGATTTGGGACAATAAACCGCATTGGGCGTATAATACCAAATACATGAACCTGGTTCCTGATCGTAAAGCTATTGAATGGACCCCGAATACAATCACCTCAAAGGTTACGATTGAAGGTAGCAAGGCAAAGATTGAGCTCAATTCGATTACTCCAAATTTAAAAACCTGCCAGATGAAAGAAATGCCGGATGGAGACTGGAAGGACGTTTCAAAAGTTGTGGAAATACCACTGGAAAAGGACAAGAATGAAATGATATTCCGAACCCTAAACCTTGCCGGTGTTTCCGGACCTGAACATAAAGTAATTATTGAAAGATAGGATTTTGTTGGTTGTACTATTTGGTGGAACGATTATGATCTCTCAAACAATTACGAAAAGTAAATGAAAATTAATTTAACAATTATTATTTCTTCGTTAAATGAAAAAATATTACCCGTTCATTCGTAAACTTCATCTGTATTTTGGTTTATTCATAAGCCCTTTCGTTCTTATTTTCAGTTTCAGTATGCTCGCAATCAATCACGAAGGATGGCTAAACCGGTTCTCTCCTGTTACAAGGTTGCCCGAACTTAGAACAAAACTTGATAAAATTCTATACGATTCATCTGACCTTGCAACTGCCAAAGCAATTTGTAGAAAACTGGGTATCGAAGGTGAAGTTGATTTTATATCTAAAGGAGAGGATTACATTTCCTTTCCTGTTAACAAACCAGGCTTAAAAACTTGGATAAAAATTAATACGCTTACTGATAGCGCCCTTATTACCCATGAACAACAGGGCTCGATGCGTGCAATGAGCTACCTGCACAAAATGCCAGGTCCGCACAACGAAAAAATAAGGGGCAATACCATATTTATGGCAGTTTGGCGTGTGATGGCCGACCTGGTAGTTTATGTGTTGCTATTCCTTTCAGTCAGCGGAATATTTCTTTGGTATTTTCTTAAAATTGAAAGGAACCTGGGTTTGTTTGGGTTAACGCTGGGAGTAGTTTTTTTTACAACCCTGTTTCTATTAATTTTTTAATCACAAATTATATCTGTATGAAAAAGCAGCGTAACAATAAAGACCTTAATTACTGGAGCCGCAAATTTCATATTCATCTTGGATTGTTCCTGCTTTTGTTCATTTGGTTGTTTTCCCTTTCCGGACTGTTATTGAACCACGGTAACTGGAAATTTGCCAGCTTTTGGGAAAATAGAAAAGAAAAAATAACCGTAACCTCCATTCATACTCCTTCAAACCTTGATAGTGCGGCAATGCTAAAAAATATAATGCAGCAACTTAAGATTTCAGGGGAAATAACGAGGGTCTGGATGACAACCGACAGCATTGAATTCCGGGTAACCATTCCGGGGCACGACAGGAATTTACACGTCGATTTAAAGAAAGCCACCTGCGTTCAAAAGGAGCTTACATTCAACTGGTGGGGAAAGTTAAGGAACCTTCACACCTTTAACGGGGTAAACAAAGATAATCCGGATCAAAAACCCAACTGGTTAATTACCCGCACCTGGAAGTTTGCCATGGACGCCATTGCAATAGGATTCATCATTTTATGCGTCAGCAGTTGGATCATGTGGTATAAATTAAGAAAGACATATACCTGGGGGCCGCTCATATTAATTTCAGGCTTTTGTATTGCTATTTACTTCGTATTCTTTTTAAAAATGTTGTAAACCATGCTGGTGGGTAGAAAGAAAATGATCAATATTCAATTTGTCCCATAGGGACAATATGTGGGTAGCATGTGGGTAGAAATAAAATGATCATTATTCAGGCTCTCCCGTAGGGACAAATATGTGGGTAGCATGTGGGTAGAAATAAAATGATCATTATTCACTCTGTCCCGTAGGAATAATATGTGGGTAGAAAACAATGAGAATGCGTCAGGCTGTCCCGTAGGGACAATAGGTCGGTAGCATGAGGGTAGAAAGAAAATGATCAATATTCAATTTGTCCCGTAGGGACAATATGTGTGTAGAAAACAATGAGAATGCGTCAGGCTGTCCCGTAGGGACAATATGTGGGTAGAAAGAAAATGATCGTTATTCAGGCTGTCCCATAGGGACAATATGTGGGTAGAAAACAATGAGAATACGTCAGGCTGTCCCATAGGGACAATATGTAGGTAGCAAGTGGGTAGAAATAAAATGATCATTATTCAGGCTGTCCCGTAGGGACAATATGTGGGTAGAAAACAATGAGAATACGTCAGGCTGTCCCGTAGGAACAATATGTGGGTAGAAAACAATGAGAATGAGTCAGGCTGTCCCGTAGGAACAAT
>JBDTWP010000370.1:0-7136 GCA_040006615.1 Ferruginibacter sp. | reverse complement strand
AAGTAATTGCACCCGCTGCTGAATATTTTTTAACCCAATACCAGCAGATTTTTCATGGAGTTCCTTTTTGGTAATATTATTACTGACGATAAGAAAAGATTGTGCCGATTCAATCTTAATTATTAATGGATTATTTTCATCAACAGTATTATGTTTTAATGCATTTTCTGCCAATAACTGTAATGTAAGTGGAGGAATACCCGCCTTTTTATGTTCATCGAATATATGGAGACTGAGTTGCAGGTTATTACCGAATCGCTTTTGCTGCAGGTATATATAGTTCTTCAGCAAACTTAATTCTTCATCAATGGTCACCATTTCCTTATCCTGCAACAATACGATCTCCCGGTAAAAATCGGACAGTTTTTCCGCAAACTCCATGGCCAGTTGTTTATCCTTATCTATAATATTCATCAGGGTATTAAAACTGTTGAACAGGAAGTGGGGATTGAGTTGATTTTTCAGCATTCTTAATTTTGCAAGTAATTTCTGCTTTTCTTTTTCCTGTGCATATTGGATGAGCCTTATCCTGACCCTGACAAAATAATAAATCAGAAAACCTGTAACCAAAACAATCAGTATTTTAAACCAGGTGGTTTTCCAGTAAGGCCTGTTGATGAAAAAAGAATAGGTTAGTGTTGAAGAATGCCTGAAATCCTCACTTACAGAGGCCTTTACTTTAAATATATATTGGCTTGGTGGCAGATTCGGGAATGTGATTATATGGTCCCTGGTATTAATCCAGTCTTTACTGTATCCTTCCAGTTGATATTGATAATTGACAGCCTCCGGATTGGTGTACCATAAGCCTGCATAATCGAAAGTTACATGATTTTCATCATGGCTAAATATATTTTTTACAGGGAAATTGATTGGGTTAAAAAAAATACTAATACTGTTCATGACTAATTCCGGGAACAGTGCAATATCATTATCGGCTGCATAGTATTGAATAATTTTATCGGTGGCTCCTACCAGGATGGCCCCCTTTTGTGTCCTGCAATAAGCATTTATTTCAGGATTAATATTTTCAAAGCCACTTTCAGCCCCATAAAAAACAAAGTATTCTTTCTTAATATTGAATATTTCGAGTCCGTCAGGATGTGTAAGCAACAAATTGCCTTTATTATCAGCCCAGACATTTAATATATCGTTATCAAAAAGTCCATCTTTAAGGCCATACCGCTTAAAAGTTTTCCCGTTAAAAACAAATAAACCTGAGTTTCTGCCTATAAACCATATGTTGCCAAAAATGTCTTCTGTGGTAGTATAAACAATATTTTTAGCCAGTCCGGGTATTGAATCGTAATGATGAAAACCGCTTTGATCTAATTTACTGATTCCATTTCCGTCTGTTGCGAACCACCTATTTCCTTTACTGTCTATTAATACATTGTATACATAATTGTTGCTTAAGCCATTTTGTTTGGTATAATTCTGAAACAAGGGTTTTTCAGATGTCAGCTCCATTTTTGAAGCACCCCCCAAAGTGCCCAGCCATATTTCACTGCCCTTTCCAGTGATTGAAAAAACATTATTGTCAACCAGGCCGTCAACCTTTGTGTATTGTCTTAATTTATTTTCGGAGGGGATGTACTCGTATAACCCATAGTTGTAAGTGCCAATCCAAATATTCATTTTATAATCCGCATACAAACACACCACTGCAGTGTAGTCAATATTTCCCGGCAATTGTACTTTCAGCACCGGGCTATTATTATCCTTTTTTACAAAAATTCCCAGCTTGTTACTGAACCAGATCCTGCCACTATTATCCGATGTCATCGCCTTAATACCATCTTGCCATTCAACAGGTATTTCTACCAGTTGAAAACGGTTGCTGTTGGTCATGCTCAGCAAATTATCTGCCACCACCCATACCTGCTCGTTTTTATCCAGCAGGAGTTGCTGGATGGAATTAATTTTTTTCTTTTTTAAAGGAATCATTTTTTTCAGAGGCGGCAGCCCGAAATAAATTTCAATAATACCGTGTTCTTCTGTGCCGATAAACACTTCCCTTTTCATGGGTAATACATCATTCACCTGCCCATATGGCCAGTTAATAACCTGATCCGGTACATTTATTTTTCCGGAGCCTTTCTTAAAAAAGCAAACACCCTTATCCTGGAGTGCAACCCAGGTATTACCGTCAGCATCCTTTTTCATGTTTCTTACAATATTGTCCGGAAGCCCGTTTTTATCATTGATTACCGAGATATTTTTCTTGCCGTTTTGAAAAGTGCAGATGGAAATTCCCATATCTGTAGCAGCCCAAACCTTATCATCATCAGCCATTAAATCATATACATTATCATCTGTTAATCCATCGTCGTGGTTGATATTGTATAAGATATTTTTATCGTAACAGTAAATACCTTCACCGTAAGTGCTGAACCAGAGCCGGTCCTGTTTGTCAAAAATGATGTCTGTGATTTTTATTTTTGGTAAACCTTCTTCCGGCATAAATTTCTTTACCGTATTATTTTCAACATACTCAATGACGCCGTTCATATGCCCAAGCCACAATACTCCATTATTATTTTCAGTAATGGTAGATACCTGGTTGCTGTCTTTTTCCAGGTATTTGAAATTTATCCCATCATACCGGCATATACCAAAGTTTGTACCCAGCCATATATATCCTTTTTTATCCTGGAATATTTTTAAAAGCTTCGCTTCCTTCTTTTCTTTATCGAATACAATATTTTTGAAATAGGGTGACTGCGCATTTAATTCGGGAAGTATCGCAAAGTAGAAAATGTAAATAATAAAAAGTATTGAAAGTCGTCTGAAATTGAATTTACCGTTACCTAGCTTGCGGTTGGTGGGAACAGGAATCCCCCTGACAGCTTTGGGCTTGTTACACAGTTCACCATTGCAATTGCAGGAAATGCCAAAAATCATTTTTCGCCAACCTCCGGGAATTCGTATGGGCATTTTTTATTGTTTAAACTGGATGTTGATTTCAACTTTTATTTCTTCAGCTATTTTTTCATATACGATTTTCGGTACTTTAATGTCATGATCTTCCAGGCGTACGGTAAAAGATGCTTTAATACTGATTGTACCATCTTTTACAACCAGGGTTCCTTTAATGATACGCTCCTTTGCGACACCATGAACAGTAAAAAGGCCTTTTGCACGAACTTCAAACGTTTCGTTTACCGAAAAATCAACCTGTTCAATTATTTTGCCGGCAAATGATGCAGTGGGAAATAATTCCGTTTCCATATAGTTCTCATGAAAATGCTCTCTTTGCAATTCACCATTAAATCCCTTAAATGTATTGATTTCTACAGCAAAGGCAAAGGTGTTTTTTGACCTGTCAATAGCCCCCTTCAGTTTATCTGATACAGCTTTTATTAATTCCAGCGGTGCTTCTGAGCTAAACTGTACTTTCCCGTTACTGCCAAGAATGGTACCGGATTGAGAAAATGCAAGGCATGGCAATAGCAATTGAATAAATAACATGGCATTAAGAGATATTTTCTTTTTTTTGTACATTTTATTGAATGTGTTTCAATGCTTTCCAGATCAGCTATTACATCTTAAAAATAGCTGTACAAACAAGTTTTCCTTTCTGATAGTATGGAATAACACTGGAAGGAAGACCCCTTACCCGTTTTTTCCTGTATTTATAGAAAAGGTAAGCTAATTCAACCGGGAGAATGCCAAAGCCTGCCCCTGCCAGCACGTCTGATATCCAATGTTTGTTATTCAGGATCCTGAATAGCCCGATGCCACCTGCAATTGTATACATGCCCACACTTATCCATGGGTAATTTTTACCATACTCTTTATTAAAAAAAGTAGCAGCCAAGAATGCCTGCGCCGTATGCCCTGATGGAAATGAATTGAAGGCGCTGCTATCCGGTCTGAGTATATGCGTGTACTTCTTTATGGGTGCTAAGAGCCCCACCATGACTATCTGCGCACTGCCCAGCAACAGGGCTTGTTGTTGCCAGTTGTGTTTCCCTTTCAGACCAAAGGCATCCATGGCAAATACTAAAGGGAGGGGAGTAAATTGTAAGTAGTTGTCTACCTTGTTACTAAATCCCGGAAAGTATTCGTTTCGCTCTTCCTTTATTTCGTTATGATTGATGAAGCTGTTGTTCGTGTTGCCATAGATACCTAAACCAATGAGTGTTGCAGGTATGGCCAACCGCTTTAAGAAAATCCTTTCTTTTTTTGAATGATGGGTTATCAATGAATCACTGTACTGTGCTGTCAGTGATAGCGACAAAGTTAAAAGGGTTAAAGAAAATACTGCAATTTTGTAATTAAACTGATTGATCATTTTTTGAGTTTGATTATCTTGATTTCTTACCCTGCAACGAAAGCAGCAATCCGGCTGAATATGGTAGCCCCACCGGGAAGGTTTGGGTAATTCATTAGCACCGGCTTCTGTTTCAGGAAGAAAAGAAGGTGCATATCCTGTTCTAATATGGCTTATTTGGGCAACCTCAAAGATAGTGTTTATATCAGGCTCTTTGGCTGACAGAGTATCACAGAAATATCCGGTATCTGTTTCCATTTGAATAACATTATTAAGCATCTGAATACTGATTTAGCGAAGATAAAATGACTATTGCTAAGTTAAGTGTGAATTGGTAAAGGGAATGGCCAATATTTCAAAATTAGCTGTCCGCCCTGTCCGAATGGCGTTCAGCGCGCCGGCATTCTCATATTGATCCGTTATTTTACCAGGAACATGAGACCGCCTATTCTGCCTTATTTTTCATCATCATCAATAATGAATACGCTCCCTTTGTTACAAAATCCGACTTACTCAAATCACTGTCTGTCAGTAAATTAATTTCCGAAAAACCATTTTCACTTTCGCCAACGGTTACTTCCACCATTTCAAATTGATCTACACTTTTCGCTTTATAAACGTAGTGTTTGCCTTCAAAACGCACAATAGCATCAGCGGGTAATACATTTGCTTTATTATTCTTAACTTCAATTTCGGCATTCATATAAGTACCTGGCACCAATGTATTATCGTAATCCACAAAATGGCAATGCACTTCGGTATTTCCCTCCATTGACAGGTCTTTTCCAATCAATAAAATTTCGCAGGGATATTTTTTGTCAGGCTGGTTATTTGTATAGGCTGTTAATTTCTGTCCAATAAAAAGTTTATCTAACCCCTTTTCAAAAACTTTTAATGCAAGGTGGATATCCTTTGGGTTAATCAATTCAAACAGCACATCCGTTGATGATACATATTTACCAATATTCACGTTCACCCTGGATACGTAACCACTAATGGGGGAATAAATATTTATACTTCCTGAAATACTGGTTTCACTTGTTTTATTGACGTTGATTCCCGCTAATTGCAATTTCCCGGCCAACGAAGATATTAATACGAGCTGACTCCTGTATTCCGCTTCTGCCTGCTGAAATACTTTATCACTGCTTGCCTGGCTTTGGTTTAATTCCTTTTGACGTTTGTATTCATTTTCCAAAAAACTGATGCGTGCCTTTGCTGTTAAGTAGTCCTGCTGAAGCTGGATATATTGCTGGTCTTCAATGACAGCAATTACATCCCCTTTGTTTAAAGGCATCCCCGGTAGCAGTCTGGTGGTTTTGAGGTATCCTCCCAGCGGCACGCTGATAGAAACCATGTTTTGAGGAGGGACATCAACTTTGCCATTCACTTTTAATATGGAGGAAATTTCTTTCTGCTCTATTTTTCCTGTGGCGATACCGGCATTTTTCATTTGAATTGCGGTAAGGGTTACTATACCTCCCATAGAGGAGGGTGCAGGTGTCTCTTCTGTCTTGTTTTTCCCTCCGCAACCACAGAGCAGGATAATGAATGCTGATAAGAATGAGTAATGTTTCATTTTTAGAAATATTATTAATTGGTAAAATAGTTTAAGTGAATGATGCTTTCGTTAAGGTTTTTAACTGCTTCAACATAGTCATTTTTAACAGTAGTTGCCTGGTTAATCAATTGCACCCATTCAAGGTAATTAATGCTGCCGTTGGCTAATTGCTGATTGGCAGTCGCCGTAATGAGGGAAGCATTTTTTAATGAGAATCTTTCAAAATACTGCACTGTTTCCAGGTATTTATTGTACTGGGTAAATGCTGCCTGGTATTCTGATTGCAGTGATTGCAGCCCCGATGCATAGTTACTTTCCGCTACCTGTTGATTAAATGCCGCACTCCTGATTTTTGCTTTTTGGGACTTCGCAAAAATTGGTATGCCTAAGCCAACCTGGATTGAGCTAAACCGCCTGGAACTACTGTAGATTTTATTATCCGCGCCTGTGCCCCGAATACTGGTGTTGTTATAAACAACTGAAAGATCGGGTAATAACCTGCTTTTTTCCAATTGAATGTTAGCATCTGCGATTTGCTTTTGTTGCTGAATTAATTTTATTGCGGCATGTCCTTTCAGGGAGGCAGTATCCGGGAATGACGTCAATTTCACATTTGTACCCGCATCGGGTAGCATTTTGTAAATATTTTCTTCAGGGACTAAGAGAGTTGTTGTGTTTAATAAGAATTGAAACTGTAATTCAAGAATAGCTAAATCCTGCTTAAGCTGGTTTAGCTGAACATTAATCTGTCCCAATTGTATTTGTGCGCTTGTTTTCTCCAATAAATTACTTTCTCCTTTTGCCAATCGTAATTCAGCCTTTTTGTAAAAGGCATCATAAATGCTATCCGCATATTTCAGCAACTGTTTTTTTTGTTCAACATACAAAATCAGGTTAAACACCTGGGCAACCTGTTTTTTTAACAAGGCTTCTTTTAAGGATACATTTAACAGGCTGTATTTCCAATCCTCCTGCAATAATTTCCTTTGACTGGTGTACACTTTCGGAAAACTGAAAGATTGAGCTATGCCAAATTTGGTATCAGTATAAATGCTGTTGATTTGTCCTGCTTCCCCAAGCAAACTGGCTTTTGGAATAGCAGCCGATGTTTCAATAAGCAGTTGCTGGTATTGCGCTTTCAGTTGCTCATTCTTAACCAGCAAATTATTCTTTAAAGCTGTATCAATAGCAGCCTGCAGCGTTATGGGAACCTGGGCCGGCGAGGTAGCGCTCACACTCATTAAAAAAATTAGTAACAAAACGGAAACAACCGGGCTTTTATGCTTTTTATGTCTATTT
>JBDTWP010000369.1:0-7142 GCA_040006615.1 Ferruginibacter sp. | reverse complement strand
CAGCGGTGGTCCAGGTGGGGGCAGTGTTTAATTTATATTCTGCCGTATAATTTATAGCGCCAGCAACTGCGGTCCAGTTGATGGTCGCAGTGGTGGTAGTAATGCCAGTCGCTGTTAAACCGCCTGGTGCATTACAGACAGCAGATGAGCAATCCACGAAGCTTAATGTCTGATCACTTCTCGAATTGGATGATCCCTGTGAAGCACCTATACCCATGCCTCTTCTTGCAAAAGCCTTTATGATAGCACAACTGAATTGGTGGCCAAAAAATAAAGTATCCGCTTTTAGAATGGCATTACGTCCATCAATAAAGCCCGGACTGCAGGGCTGTAAACGCATCCCTTCCAGCACTAATTTCAGGGCGATGGCATTACCCCCGCCTGCCGATATATTGAAAATATCCGGATTGATACCCTGTGTCTGGATTAACTCCCAGGTCATATCCCATACTGCCGTGCACCAAATGGTGCCTACTCCATGGGGCGCTACTACAGATCCGATATCTCCATAGGTCATGGGATTTACAGACATATCCGACGTATACCTGTACTGACGTATACCCAGGCCGGTAATGGGCTGGTTTAGGGCATAGGTTCCAATACCACGGGGTTTGCTGAACCCGTCGCCTGGTAAGGCACTTGCCCAGTCGTGCGTGATCATTAAAGCAAAATAATCGCTCCATCCCTCTCCCATTTGTTCCGCATTTGTTAAACAGGTGCTGCCATTACCTGTGAGCCTGTTACTGATCCCATGGGTATATTCATGGGCGATGATCCCATTATCCACATCTCCATCACGATCGGGCGTAGGGGCAGTCCATAAGTACATTTGCATTCTTCCCCTTCCGCCATCGGCGGGTGTTGAAAAATTAGCATTATTGGTACCGCTGCCATCCTGCGATTCTGCCAATACATAGTCGGCTCCCGCCCCGCCCCTGCCCTGGTTATTATTTTGAAAATTCCTTGATAACTCGTTAAATCCGTACGTATAGGATAGATCATGCATAAGGTTATTCCAGTAAAATAAGTTGGTGGTGTTAAACTGTTGGTTTGGTGCAGTAGTCCTTACGGTAGGTTCGAGAGCGAAATTGGGTACAAAATCGAAAGTTAAGCCGGGTTGCGGAGTTGAAGAAGTTTCGGAAACGCCCGGCAGGTTATTTGCGTCCCTGTCTTCATAGGCATATACATTATTACCCCTTGTATTACTGTAGGAAGTGGTGCCATCATCATGCCAGCCGAGTGAAGTTGCATTACCCGACCATGCCATCCATGGATCGGTAACCAATGTGTGTGCGCCTCCCGGATGTATCGGGCTTTCGGCGGGCCGTTTAATAACACGGTATGTGGCCGTGCTCAATACAACGGAGCCCAAAGCAGCCTCACGATTACTACCTGATTCAACTGGTTTATTATCCCCAACATTGTTTTGCACCAGGTGATTTTTATTTATATGATCCCTTATTGAATGCTCTTCCTTATCCCATTTACATTTTATTGTAAGGCTTTGCTTATTGATTACTGAATTGTTTTTTGCGTCAATTCTTACCAGCCAGTAGTCTTCATCATTTACAGGTGCTACGAATACCTGCCAGGCTAATTTTAGTTCTTTGCTTTCCCCGACAGGCAGCCATATTAATTCAGCAGTTATATTCTCAATGGAAATATTTTGCTTCCCGAACTCAATTCTTTTACTGCTCCCTGAAGGTCTTAACGCAACCATATCCAGTGGAGCCTTAACGTTCAATGCGGCCAAAGATGCCTGCACGGCATTTGCTGCGCTGATTTCGGGAACACTACTCTGCGCACTCCTGCTTACCTGATCAACCAACTGTAAGCGCTCCCCCGCATTGGAAACCAGTTTATCATCCCTGAATGCAAGAACCTGCACCTGGTTGTAAACCGGAATACCCTTGTAAATTTGTTGAACATATACCATCCTGACCTTTGATCCGGGAATAATATAAGTACCTGTAATAACAGAATTGCTCAGATCATCCGGCTTTAAACCAATAACCGACCAGTTCTTTTCAAGCAATATTGTGGCAATGTTCTTTTCTAAGTCAGAAACCTGTGCTTTACAATAAAAACTAAGGATGAATAATCCAGGGAAGATTAAAAGTTTTTTCATAATAAGTGTTTGTTGGGTTGATAAGTATTAGGGGAAATTTGAAAACATATTCGCCGCATAAATATATAAAACTAAATTTAACATTTTGTTTTGCATATTTTATTTTGTTTTTTAATTATTTTAGCATATAGCATATCAAAATAGAAATAACCAGTTCCCCCACAAAAAGCCAGGACCATTTTCTTCAAGATTGTATAACCCATTATTATTTCCTGCAGACAAATATTCATAACAGGGCCAACCGTAAAAGATTGCACCGGGTGAGAAAATATATAAATTGAATTTTCTTTTATTTCCAGCGAATACTTGTTAATTTAGCGGTTCAAAAAAAACATATGAAAAAAATATTATTCATAATTGCCATCGCTGCAGGCAATTTTACTTTTGCTCAATCGCTTACTACTCCACAGCCGAGTACTACCCAGACCATTAAACAGAACTTTGGGCTATCCTCCATTGAATTATCTTATTCAAGACCCAATGTGAAGGGACGTAAGGTGATGGGAGAACTGGTACCTTTTGGCAAGGTATGGCGTACGGGTGCCAACCAGGCAACTACGCTCACTTTTGGCGATGAGGTTACCATTGGTGGTAAAAAGATTCCCGCAGGGAAATATGGCTTTGTTACAATTCCTGACAAGGACAATTGGACATTGATCATTACCAAACAATTGGATGTAACCTCTCCTTCTGCCTACAAAGAAGAAAATGATCTGGTAAGAGTGAATGCAAAACCGATGATGACAAAGGATAAAGTGGAAACTTTTACGATGCAGTTTGATAACGTAAAAGCCAGTTCCTGCGAATTGAACATGCTTTGGGAAAATACAGCTGTTAAGTTACCGATTTCAGCCGATGTAGAAACCAAGGTGATGGCTCAGATCAATAATATTATGACTGGGGACAACCGGCCCTATTTTAGTGCCGCCATGTATTATATGGACAATGGCAAGGATCTGAACCAGGCATTGACATGGTTTGATAAAGCTGCGGAAAAAGAGCCTGATGCCTTTTGGATCCATCATCAAAGGGCAAATTGCCTGGCCAAATTAGGTAAGAAACAAGATGCCATTGCCGCCGCGACCAAATCAATGGAACTGGCAACAACAGCAAAAAATACAGATTATGTAAAATTAAATGAAGACTTGATTAAAACACTTAAATAGGAATTCAATAAAGACTGCACCCGGGTTTTATTTTTTAAACATTATTGGCCGGCAGCTTCAGAAATACTGGAGCTTCCGGCCAATTTTTTGCACCCATTCCTTAAATACTCACCCACGAAAGGAGCAATAGTTATTACTCAACAATACAATTATTTACCAGGTCAGGCAGAACGCCTCGTCGGACCGGAACTATGCTGAAATCCCATCACTTTAATTCCTTACCTTCTTTGGATATGGTGGTCGTTTGGGTTCCTCCTGCGGATTTTTTTCCAACTCTTTCAGAGCGACTTCAATCGCCTTCTGCAATTGCGGATCATTTCCTTTTATTACCTCCGACGGGGTTTGCTCTACTTCAATATCCGGCGTAACTCCCGTATTCTCTACAACAAATCCGTCACTGGTCCAGATAGCAAGGTTGGGTGCGGTAACTCCTCCCCCGTCGATAAACTCGGGGAAGCCCAGGATACCTACCAACCCTCCCCAGGTGCGCTTGCCTACGATGGTACCTACTTTAAATTTATGAAACATCCAGGGAAGCATATCACCACCCGAGCCGGCGGTTTCATCGGTTATCATTACCTTAGGCCCCTGTATGGACGCGCTCGGCGATTTAAGATCCATGCCGTAGCGCATATTCCAGTAAGCCTGGTAAGGCCGCTGCAATATGTTAATATAATAATCCGCCAACTGGCCACCGCCATTAAAACGCTCATCAATGATAATTGCTTTTTTATTTGCCTGCGGAAAGAAATAACGCTTGAAATATTCGAAACCCAGGCCAGCGGTATTTGGAACATATACATAGGCCACCTGGCCCTTTGTGGCTTCATTTACCTTTTTAAGATTGCCTTCCACCCAGTCGCGGTTGCGAAGGTCTGTTTCATTTTCAACAGGTACCACTTTTACGACCCTCGAACCGGTATAATCGGGATTGGGCCCGATGGTGAGCTCTACAATTTTGCCGGCGGTTGCTTCAAAGAATTTGTATAAATTTTCCGCCGCCGTAACATCTTTCCCATTTACCGCTAAAATATAGTCGCCGGCTTTTGCGTTAACACCGGGTTCGGTTAAGGGTGAACGTAAGTTGGGATTCCAGTTGAGCCCGCCATATATTTTCCTGAACTGGTACCTGTTGCCGGCAATGGTATAATCAGCACCCAGCAATCCGCCGCTTACGGTAGCGGGTATATGCATTTTTTCACCTGCAGCGGTCAGGCGATGGTGGCCAACGCTTAATTCGCTGCACATCCACTGGATCAATGTATTGAGATCGCTCCTGCAGGCGAGGTCAGGCAGAAATTGAGCATATTTTTTTTTCATGGCGTTCCAGTCGGCCCCATGCATGCCCGGATCATAAAAGTAGTCACGGTTTACCCGCCATGCCTCATTAAATATATTGGGCCACTCAGCAATAGGATCAATTTTTACCTGCAGATCAGCTACATTGATCATTCCTTCGGATCCGCCTGGTTTCTGTCCGGTACCGCTAATGCCCCAGCTATTCCCTTTTACGTACAGCATTTTTTTCCCATTGGCTGAAAGCTCGTATCCGTCCAGTTCCATTACTTCCCCATCCTTTCTTTTCTCCATATCAAACTTGTGCATCGTACCTGATCCTTCATTATCATTGTCAGCAGCAATATAAAGCAACTCTCCTTCCTTCCCCATACCAAGGCCATAATAATTGCCTGCCTTTACAGGAATATCAATGATACGGTTTTCAATGCCATCCAGGTCTATTTTAAGTAATTCGGGTTTTTTATCCTTTAGGATACTATCCTTTTTATCCTTTTTTCCTTTGTCATCCGGCTTTCCTTTTTCGTCTGGCTTTAGTTGTTCGGCCGGCTTTATTTCTTCTTCATCGCTTTCCTTTGCAAACGGGGAGGTGGTTACTTTCAGGAGGGTGAGCAGGTATATAGAATTCGTAGAACGCGTGTCGTTATTCGATTGATCAAACCAATTTACTACAGGACCCGCGTTGGTGGACGCAAAGAAGAACAGGTATTTTCCACCGCGGTCAAATATCGGTTCAGATGCATCGCTTAGTCCATCGGTAACAGGAAATATTTTATCCTGGTCAACTGAATACAGCAATACCTTCTTAAAAAAAGTAGCGGTCACTTTTGTATACACCACCCATTTTGAATCGGATGACCAGTCACCAAATTGTTCCCTGAATGGCCCGGGCCTGTACAGGTCGTCTGAATCAATTTTTTTACTCATACCCGTGGTTACATCCAGGATGTACAAATTCCTGCCATTGTCTACATAACATATTTTTTTGTTGTCGGGCGACCATTTAAGAAAGGCGTAAAACCCGGTGCCCTTTAATTCAATCGCCCTTGCTTCCCCCTTTCCATCCTGCGGCCTGATATGCAGTGCATATTCACCGGAAGCATCGGAGAAATAAGCAATGGATTTCCCGTCAGGCGACCATGCGGGGAACTTTTCATGTGTGCCGGTAGTATTGGTCAGGTTACGGGCATCGCCTTTTTCAGCAGGCACCGTTACGATATCACCTCTAAAATCAAATACGGCCCTGGAGCCCGATGGAGAAATGGTCCCGTTGCGTATATACCTTCCCCCTTTTACAAAACGGGGACGAAGCTCCAACAGGTCGGCCGCGATGCCAATTGTTAGTTTTTTAGCTGACGAGGATCCAATATCAAACAGGTGCAGGTAGCCGGCCTGTTCAAGAATGATCTTGCCACCGCCGGCCGACATATTGAGGATTGGGAACTCTTTAAAATTAGTCAATTGCTTTAATTCATTTGATGAAACAGCATAAACATATAAGTTAAACTCTCCATTGCGGTCGCTTAAGAAATAAACCTTATCGCCCATCCACATAGGCTCGGTATCATTACAGCCACCTTCCGGCTGAGGAATCTTTACAGCTGATTTATTTTGAAAAGAAAATAGCTGGATATTGGAGATGGTACCGCCACGATAATTTTTCCATTGGCGAAAGGCTTCGGAGAGCGGCGTATATGCCATCGACTTACCATCAGGCGCAAACGAAGCATGGAAGGCGTTGGGTATCTCCAGTTGTACCGGGAACCCACCTGCAACAGGCACCGTAAACAACTGCGAAAAACGGTTAGTGAAAACAGAGCGCCTGGAATTAAACAAGACGTTTTTACCGTCAGGAGAAAACCCTCTCACGATATCAGCCCCGGGATGCCAGGTAAGCCTTACCGGTATGCCACCCTCCACCGGCACAATATATACATCCGTATTACCATCATATTGCGCGCTAAAGGCAATCATGCTTCCATCCGGAGAAAACACGGGGTTCGATTCGACACCCTCATCTACGGTTAACCTCCTGGGCTGCCCGCCATCGGCATTTGCCACCCAAAGGTCCTCCGCATAGATAAATGCAATATGATTGGCACTGATAGCAGGCTGGGCCAGCATCCTGGTATCTTTGGTATCAATGCCCGATACAAAGGAAGGAAGAAATGGCAATAGCAAAAACAGGATTTGATATGATCTGTAAGGGTGGGTCATAAAGGGCGATAATGTTTTAGATAAATGATTTAATTAAAGGTCATTGCCTGCAGGTTGACTTATAATTTAATAAACCGGGTTACCGGTAATGAACGAACTTAGTAATAAGAATTTACTAAAGTAAGCAATTTTAGGAAACAATATTCCACCGTGACATCGGGAGTGCATTCCAAATTGTCGGTCTTGATTTCGGTCGGTGTGGACAACGACCGAGGCTGGGTCGTGGATTGTGTCACAAACCGCCAGTTGCCGCGACAATTTGGAATGCACCCGACATCGCGTACAATTTAAATTTTTGACTATTTTATTTGTCTACCAGTTGAAGCCATTTCCTT
>JBDTWP010000368.1:0-7160 GCA_040006615.1 Ferruginibacter sp. | reverse complement strand
CTTTACCCGGTAGATATTAGTGAGAAAATACTAAATTCCTCTCATATCATTGAAGGTAAAGTACTGGAGCAAAGGTCTTTTTGGAACCCCGGGCACACCATGATTTACACTTCCAATTTTGTGGAAGTATATAAAACCTTTAAAGGAACCGTTCAGTCAGGCACCATAGAAGTGATCACCACCGGCGGAACAGTGGGTTTGGAGAGTATCGAAGCCAGCGATCTGTTAACCCTTGAAAAAGATAATATTGGTTTGTTTTTTTGCTATCCCAATTCCATAAGGCTGCTTTCACCCTTTACCGGGAATCGATTATTTGACGTGTACGCTAGCGGGCAGGGTTGTTTTATCTACGATTTAAATACCAAATCCGCCAGTGCTCCCTTTGTGCGATATAGTAATATTCAGGAACAATTGTACAGGGAACTTACACAGGACCACGGTCTTCAGATTACAGTCATAAATCCTGCTTTTGACCTGGCAAACATCCGGCGCCCGGCCAATACACTTGCTCCCGCCATTTCTTCTTTTTCGCCCCAGGTTGTAAATGCTGGCGCCATACTGGATCCGGGGAACAATCTGCTAACCATCAACGGAAGCGGTTTTGGTAACACACCAACAGGAAGTGCGGCTGTTATTTTTGATGATGCTAATAACGGAAGCGGCGGGTCGGGATTTTCAGTAGCTTATAACTCACCGTTGGTTCAATCCTGGTCCGATATTGAAATCCGCATAAGGGTGCCTGGCCGGGCCGGCACAGGCAAAATTCAGGTATCTGATCAGGCCGGCACAATAATAACTTCTGCACAGACGCTTACAGTAAATTATGCAGTGTCGACCTCCCAGTTTACCGTTAGCGGCAATAGTGTAATTAAGGAATCCAACCTGATGAATGATAATGGTTCGGGTGGCTACACGATTCTTTACAGTACCAATACTGACAGCAACGGCATTAATCTCGACTCAGCACCTGAAAAAGCTACTTTTCAACGGGCACTCAATACCTGGAAAGAAATTACAGGTGTCAATTTTATAGAAGGAGGCACCACTACCTTTCAGACTGTCAATCCCACGGATGGTGAAAACGTTATTATGTTTGATAATAACAATACCGGTAATACTGTACTGGCTTCAGGTGTATTGGCTGTTTGCTATTCCTTTAATAATATTTGTACTAATGATCTTACAAATGAAGGTCGAAAAACAGAATTTGATATCGTGATAAGAAATATTGGTGTTTCAACGGGTTCCACGAGTTTTACCATCGGACCCTGTGCTCCTGCGAGCCCTTTTGGTCAAATAGACCTCGAAACCGTGCTGCTGCATGAGTTGGGCCACGCTTTAAACCTGGCACATGTCAATGACAGTTACCAGGGTACTACGCTCCCATTCATAAATCCCGGTAAACTGATGAATTTTTCTATTTTACCTGGCGTGAGCAGGAAGTCACCTGATTATGCTGCTTATACCGGCGCATTATATTCAGTCACCCCGCAGTCGAATGCATATGGCTCCTGTACTTTGTCAAATAAAGAAATGATACCACTTGCGAGAACGGTGGTTGCAGAAGATGAATGCCCGGTAAGTTTCCCCGCCGTCAGCACACCTGCGAATACCGTCATCAATTTCGACCTTGTCCATGCAACCAGCAATAAATTTTCCGATCCTGCTTACAACAGGGTCACCTGTACCGGAAGAGGCACAAGTGTCACCAATAATGCCTATTACGCTATTAAATCCAATAGCGACGGGGGCGACCTGGATATTTTTGTAAGTGGCTATGCTGCCACGCCTGCTTCGGTTGAGGGATCCTGTTCCGATGCAGGGATCCTGCTGGCGCTTTACAAAGTTAATAGCTGTCCTGCCGGACAGTCATTTCCTTCACCCCTGGTTTGCAGGTCATTTAGCAGCAACGGGGCGTTACCCCTGGTAACAGGTTTAGTTCCCAATGCTAATTATCTTATATATGTTGATGGAATCTCAAATACAAAAGCCAGCTTTACCCTCACCTTAAATGAATCGGTTCTACCTGTTACATTACTTGATTTTGTAGGAATTATGGTAAACAATAAGGTAAACCTGTCATGGAAAACTACAAGGGAAATTAATTGCAGGGAATTTATGGTCGAAAAAAGCCTGGATGGCGATAAGTTTAACCGCTTTGCCGTTGTATCTGCAAAGGGGAATAGCATTTATGAGAATAGATATAATGCCACAGATGATAAACCTTATCCAGGTTATACTTTTTACAGGTTAAAAATGTTGGATAATGATGGACGTTTTCGGTATTCAGGGATAGTAAAAATAAAAACTCCTCAAAATGCTGTTGTTGTTAGCAGTATTTTCCCTAATCCTGCAAGTAGTAAAATTAATTTTCAAATAGTTGCCGATAGCAGGAAAACGCTTACAGTGCAGGTATTTGACCTGCTTGGGAAAAAGCTGGCGGACTTTGCACTTATTGTAATCCGGGGAGTCAATGAAAAACAGGTATTCATTGAAGGCTTGGCATCTGGTCCTTATTTTATCCAGGTGAAAGATGCGATGGGTAATGTAATAGAAAAATCGAAATTTATTAAGAATTAAAAGCGGTTTAAATTTCTTTCCCGGAGGTAATGTAAGTTATTAAGAGGAATTGATGAAGCATGGCAAAGGCCACCCGCCTCGGTTTCGGAATACAAATCACAATATGGTGAAAGAAATTTTAATTTTTAAAAAGTTCCTGGCGCCTAAATAATTTGGACCGAATCCCCTATTTTACAAAGTGGTTTTTTCTTTTAAAAAAGCCTTATTTTTTTGCCATTCTTACAGTCATCACCTACCTTTGCAGCCTTTGATGATGCCCATAGCTTAAAACCCTTATTGTGCGACAGTTTATCCCGGAAAAAATCGGGACTACGGAATCCCGGCGGGGGTTTAGGCCAGGATAAAATAATAAACTCAAATTTTTATGGTAGAAATTAAACCAGATGAGATTTCCGCAATACTACGTCAGCAACTCAGTAATTTCCATGCAGGTGCAAGTTTGGAAGAAGTAGGCACCGTATTGCAGGTGGGTGACGGTATTGCACGCGTTTATGGCCTAAACAATGTTCGCAGTGGTGAATTGGTGGAATTTGATAATGGCGTAAAAGCGATTGCACTAAACCTTGAAGAAGATAATGTGGGTGTGGTATTGATGGGGGATAGCGGAGCCATCAGGGAGGGTGATAAAGTAAAACGTACCGGCCAGATAGCTTCTATTAAAGTAGGAGAGGGTATGAGTGGGCGTGTTATTAATACCTTGGGCGAACCCATCGACGGCAGGGGGCCAATATCAGGCAAATTATACGAAATGCCATTAGAACGAAAAGCGCCGGGTGTAATTTTCCGTGAGCCGGTTAAGGAACCTTTGCAAACCGGGATCAAGGCGATAGATGCAATGATTCCTATTGGACGCGGGCAAAGAGAATTGATAATTGGTGACCGCCAAACAGGTAAAACCGCCATTTGCGTTGATACTATTATTAATCAGAAAGAATTTTATGAAGCGGGTAAACCGGTGTATTGTATCTATGTGGCCATTGGCCAAAAGGCGAGTACCATTGCTGGTATCATGAAAACGTTGGAAGATTACGGTGCAATGGCTTATACTACTATTGTCGCGGCTTCTGCATCTGATCCTGCTCCCTTGCAGTTTTATGCTCCGTTTGCAGGTGCCGCAATAGGGGAGTTTTTCCGAGATACCGGAAGGCCTGCATTAATTATCTATGACGATCTTTCAAAACAGGCAGTAGCTTACCGCGAAGTCTCTTTATTATTACGTCGTCCCCCGGGCCGTGAGGCCTACCCGGGTGACGTATTCTATTTGCATAGCCGTTTACTGGAAAGATCAGCAAAAGTGATCGCCAAAGATGAAATCGCACAGCAAATGAATGATTTGCCCGAATCTATCAGGCATCTGGTAAAAGGAGGTGGCTCCCTAACTGCTTTACCGGTAATTGAAACACAGGCTGGGGACGTATCTGCTTATATACCTACCAATGTAATTTCGATCACTGACGGGCAGATATTTTTGGAAGGCAACCTTTTCAACGCTGGAATACGACCTGCTATTAACGTGGGTATTTCAGTTAGCCGTGTGGGTGGTAATGCACAAATCAAATCTATGAAAAAAGTGGCTGGTACATTAAAATTAGACCAGGCCTTGTACAGGGAACTGGAAGCCTTTTCTAAATTTGGCGGTGATCTGGATGCAGCCACCAAGAACGTAATTGATAAAGGGGCACGTAATGTCGAGATTTTAAAGCAATTGCAATATTCACCGATGGCAGTTGAAAAACAGGTGGCGGTTATTTTTTTAGGTACACAGGGATTATTAAAAGTAGTGGCCGTAAAACACGTAAAAGCATTTGAAGAGCATTTCCTGCTGGAAATGGAAAATAAACACCCTGAAATATTAGCTGAATTTAAAAAAGGAAACTTGCCGGAAGATGGTTTGAAAAAAATGACCGAACTGGCAAAAGGACTGATGTCGCACTATAAATCATAAGCGAAAGATTTGAATCATATGAACCTTCCCATTATTATTTTTGGGGAGGTTTTTTTATTAAATAGCCATCACCCAAATTCTCCAGCTAAAAAATCAGACGCCGGACATCAAAATCGGGCTTTAAAAAGTTGCATCCTTCGTAGCTGCCATATACCTGCCATATACCTGCCATATGCCTGCAATATGCATGTCATATAGAAACTCATGTCTGGCAACTCGCCTGGCTTTTCTTAATAAGCGGCAAAAAGCGGTAAAAAGCGGCAATTTGCGGCAAAAAGCGGCAAAACTGGCCCACGCGCTTTGAAATACGTTTAGGTCTTAATAAATTGCAGTTAGAAAACAAAAATGTTATGAAAAATAAAAATAGAGTCAAATTATCATTTATTCAAAGAATGATCCAGGGGGCAATCGGGAAAGAATATGTGATTAAACATTACCGTTATGGGATAATAAAAACAAAGTTCCCCGATATGACAAAGATAATCGCCTCCCCCGGCCAACGTAAATGCAGAAACCTGTTCCGCGAAGCAGTGGTGTATGCTAAATCAGTTATTGCCGATAAGGAAAAGAAAAAAGAATGGCAAAAAAGGCTCAGAAGAAGAAACGGTGTGTACAATGACGCCGTTAAAGCATACATGCTCAAAGAAAAGTTGGTAAAGGAAAGGGACAGATTGCTTACAAACAAGCTGATAAGGAATGCATTTATAAATGCCGCGCCAACCGAAACATTTGTTGGGCCAACCCCTGCGGTCACCGTCCCACGAAATACAAATAAGTATGAAACACTATTTATTGCTCCTGGCTAATCGCCCACTTCCCGGGCCATTTCTCTGCAACTTCGGGGTTCCACGGCTATGGTATCAGGACTATAACTTTATCTCTTCATCGCTGTCATCAAAAAAATGAAACTCTGTTAAATGATAGTTTGAGTTAGAAACAACCTTAATTCTTTGTTTGTATTTCCAGCTCCATTTTCTTCGTTTGGAAATAAAACCACTGGTGAGAAAAGTAAATAAAATAGGATTTACCTGTATGGATAATCCCCTATGCTTTTGCATGATCAGGTAACTTAGGTTCTTTTCAATCTCATCTTCCAAAATCAATGTGGAAGAAATTTTGCCACTTCCATTACAACTTGGGCAGATTTCCGATGTGTTGATATTCATCTCCGGCTTCATACGTTGCCGGGTAATTTGCATTAATCCAAATTTACTGATCGGCAGTACCGCGTGTTTGGCCCTGTCAGGTCGCATAATCTGCTCCATTGAATCTGCCAGTCGTTTCTTATTTTCCATCAATTTCATATCAATGAAATCAACTACAATTATGCCCCCCAGGTCTCTCAACCGTAGTTGACGCGCAATTTCTTCCGCGGCTTCTAAATTAGTTTCCAGGGCATTTTGTTCCTGGTTATTACTTACACTTTTATAACCACTGTTTACATCAATTACATGCAATGCCTCGGTATGCTCAATAATTAAATAGGCCCCACTGGGCAGATTAACCGTTTTGCCAAATGCAGCCTTTACCTGTTTGGTAATGCCGAAACTGTCAAATATGGGCGATCCATTATTATAATATGCAACAATATCAGCTTTTTCAGGGGCGATTTTTTGTATGTAGTTCTTTGTATCTGCAAAAATATTTTTATCATTTACTACGATGCGGTTAAAATCCTCATTGAGTAAATCACGTAACATGCTGTTTGCCTTGCCTTGCTCACTTAATATTTTTGATGGGGGTACTGCCTCTTTAAGATTTGACTGTATGGTCTTCCAGGTTTGTACAAGGGTTAGCAGGTCGTCATGCAGTTCCGCGGTATTTTTACCTTCTGCTGCAGTGCGCACGATAACCCCAAAATTTTTCGGCTTGACAGCCTCAATTATTTTGTGCAGTCTTTTTCTTTCTTCGCCCGAATGTATTTTTCTTGAAACAGCGATGATATCATTAAATGGCGTAATAACGACAAACCTGCCAGGTAATGATAGCTCACAACTTAATCGTGGGCCCTTTGCAGCAATGGGTTCTTTTAAAATTTGAACCAACACATTAGGACGGCCACTCAATACTTCGGCGATCTTTCCGGTTTTTACTATTTCTGGTTCCACCGGGAATTTTCCAAAATCAAATCCACCTTCAGAATTATCATTAATTGATATATTGGTAAACTTAAGAATTGACCTTACATACGGACTGAGATCTGTATAATGTAAAAATGCGTCTTTTTCAAAACCCACATCCACAAAAGCCGCATTCAATCCCGGGATCAGTTTTTTAACTTTTCCAAGGTAAAGGTCTCCCACAGCAAAGTTTGCATCAGCTTTTTCGTTATGCAACTCTACCAGCTTCTTATCTTCCATAAGGGCTATTTCAACCCCCTGGGGTGCGACATTTATAATTAATTCCTTTGTCAATCAATTCACTTTTAATTAGAGACCATTACATCACGGAAGGATAACATACAGCAATATATTAAAGTACCTGTTTAATAAACTTTAAGACATGCTGATAAATGTGTGCCGGCCTGAGGATGCCGGCACCTTGGTATAAAAAGATATTTATTTCTTCTTATGACGGTTTTTTCTTAAACGCTTTTTACGTTTGTGTGTTGCAATTTTATGACGTTTTCTTTTTT
>JBDTWP010000367.1:0-7201 GCA_040006615.1 Ferruginibacter sp. | reverse complement strand
CTTTCTCCCACTATCCTTCGTTGTTCCCCCTAGGTTCTCCCTATGTTCTCCCTACCTTCTCCCTAGCATGACCCTACTTTAAGCCGGAACAGAAAGCATGCCGGCAAACCCGGCATAATCGTTTTAATAAATTTGATTCTTCCAGGTTTGGGCCATTCCAAAAGTTAAATATTACCAAACCAGGCCCTGTCATTTTTAGTCATTTTCGTTCATTTTCGTTCATTTCCGGTCATTTTAAGTCACGGTGTTTGGAAATATTATTCCTGTGAAATATGTTTGCCCCGGAATTAACAACGAAAATCATAACAACTAATTTATAGATCATGAGTAAGAAGAAATTACCCCTACACCTGATGATGATCAGGGGCAGCCTGGGAAAACAATTTTGTATCAAGCATTACAAATGGGGCATCATAATGACAAAGTTCCCCGATATGACGAAGATAAAAGCTTCCGCGGGACAACGGTCCTGCAGGAACCTGTTCCGCGAAGCAGTGGCTTACGCCAAATCAGTTATTGCCGATAAGGAAAAGAAAAAAGAATGGCAAAAAAGGCTCAGAAGAAGAAACGGCGTATACAATGAAGCCGTTAAATTTTACATGCTCAAAGATAAACTGGCCAAACAAAGGGAAGAAATGTTAACCAGGCAGCTCATCAGTAATGCACTTAAACATCAACAACCCGCCTCTCAAAATATGGTAGATAAGCCGCCCGTGGAGAGGCAGCCACCAAAAGTGATCACTATGCAGGATATTTCATCGGAGCGGGATAAACGGTTTGCGACTGTCGGGGGATTGCGTTATGTGACGGAGGGGTATTTGCTGTCGGGGTAGGTTGAGTTCCGGCGTTCCCCATATATAGTTAGCCTGGTAAAAATTTATGCGCTTTTTTTTCTTCAATTTCTCCGGCAACCTGTTGAGATTGTTCAGCAAATATCCTACTAACGGCCGGATTTTTTTTTATATTTTCCAGGTCTGGTGCTCTTTGGAGTCAATACCCGAATAATGGTGAATTTAAGTTTGGGCCAGGAAATCAAATTGCCCTATAAGGAGTTAGGAAAAGTGAATTTCAGAGTTTCCTCATTATACAGGATAGCTAAAGGATTAGGTGTGAAATTTAACGATTTAATGATCTAAAATTATTCGCCTTAAAGAACTCAAACTTTATTGAATAATTTATTGATTCTTAGCCCTTTACCACAAATAAGAAATTAGCGATAATGCTTCAGCAAATAATAATAATAAAATGACAAGCTGTTCTTGAATAAATCATTCCTGGTATTGTCCCGGCTACCAAAGCTCCGGTGCTAATCAAATTGCTAGTCGGAAAAAAACGGAAAATGACTACCGCATGATGTAATTTTTTAATAATTAATATAGCTTTTTATGGATTTTATTACACCAGACTTTACAAACCCCGCTATCTGGATCAGTCTGTTTACGCTTACTTTTCTTGAAATTGTTTTAGGAATTGACAATGTCATTTTCATCTCTATTGTTGCTGGTAAATTACCAAAAGAACAGCAGCGCAGAGCCCGCAATATCGGGTTAACATTGGCTATGGTTTTTCGCATAGGATTATTGCTTTGTATCAATTGGATCATCGGTTTAAAAGATCCTGTTTTTACAATTCCGGCTTATGAAGCCCTCACAGATAAAAGCATCCCACTAAGCTATAAGGATCTTATCCTGATTGCAGGTGGCATTTTTCTTATTGTAAAAAGTACTTTGGAAATTCATCATAAATTTAGAAACGATGGCAAACAGGAATTAAAAAAAGGGGGCAAGGCAATTGGCTTTGGTACTGTGATTCTTCAAATTGTAATGGTAGATGCTATTTTTTCATTCGACTCCATTCTTACAGCGATAGGACTGGTGGGAAATATTATTATCATGATCATTGCTGTAATTGTATCAATTGGTATTATGATGCTTTTTGCGGGCCCGGTAACAAGGGTTATAAATGCCCATCCTACACTCCAAATGCTTGCCCTGTCATTCCTGGTAGTAATCGGTGTAGTATTGATTGCGAGTGGACTGCACCAGGAAATCAGCAAAAGTATTATCTATTGCTGCCTCTTTTTTTCACTGATAGTTGAAATGCTAAACATAAGACTGAGGAAGCGGGCTGAAACTGTTAAGGGTGATTAGCGGCATAAAATAATAATTTATACCTGATTATTACCAAATCAGATATTACTGCAATAACCTCTAATCATTTAACTAATTTTTATGTAATCCAATAATCCTATTCGGCAAAATATTATTAGGTTTGCAGGACATGAATAATAACAGTATCAATAATGCCCATTCACTTAATAGCAGGTACATTGTATCTACGCTTAAGGCATTAAATATTTGTTCATTTACTGAGTTTTTTCCTTTCTGTAAAAAACTGTATTACTTCTCCAATTTTAAGGACTTTAATACTTTTACCCAAGCCTGATGTCTTCAAGGTTTGGGATAGTCTTCCCTGGTTATTTCCGTTAATTTAAATGACAGGTGTTTTGGCATGTCTCGAATTCATTTAGAATTCGAAGTGGCAGAAGTATTTTTTGCAGATAGATAAACACCTCAATTCATCGCCGTCACTGCATCTTTCTACTTTTAAAATCAAAAAAATGTCAACTATTGCTATTTCATTATTTATAGTACTCTTCGCCATATTTCTTTTTATTGGTTACATCAACAATAAACAGAAGAAGAAAGCTGCTGCTATACTTCTATCGCAGTTAAGCAAATCAGGAGCAGAAAATATTTTATCTTTTTCTAGTCACGAATCATTCATTATTAATATCCTTAAATAAATTGGCATGAATACAAATCAAAAAAGCAGTTCGCCCGGTGGGATGATTTCATTAGTATTAATATTAATAAATGCAGTCATATTAAAACATGCCTTTACTCTAAATGAGAAATGGTATTGGGCGCTAATAGTTACAATTCCACTGCTTATAGCTTCTGGCATTTATAATAAAAAAAGCAGGAAAGTAAATAACAGCGGCTTAAACATTTTTAGCAGTGCAAAGCTTTGATAACAGCTTTCTTTTTAGAATAAAGTAAGGCACAGATATGGGTTTTAAAAAAATCTTTTTAACCAAATAAAAGAAATAAAAGAAACAGAATATTTTATCACTATTAAATTGACAATAACATGCGACCATTAAATAAACAACTTATCCTGAGAAAAGATGATTACAATTTACTTGTTTCCTACCTGAAAGGCGGGCAAAATAAATCAATGTATGACAGACAAAATGCAGAAGAGTTGCAAACAGAATTAAAAAAAGCAAAACTCGTGGAAGAGGCTGATTTTCCACCTGACGTTGTAAGACTTAACTCAAAAGTTAAAATCAGGGCCGAAGGTAAACGGGATATATTAAAACTTATGCTGGTTATGCCCAGCAAAGCAGATATTAAACAAGGAAAAATTTCGATTATGGCGCCAATTGGTACCGCATTACTGGGATTCAGACAGGGGCAGGTAGTTAACTGGCAGGTGCCATCCGGCAAAAAAAAATTCACCATTATAGAAGTAGCAAACCAACATGACTGATTATTTGATGTGGGATGCTGGCATACCGGGCTTATATAATACAATAAATAGGCCCTATTTGCTCAAATATAAAATATGTAACGATGCAAACTTTAATACCTGATTATAGATTAGCTAACGCTGAAAAACTGAAAGCAACCAATGGAGGCAAAGCCATTCCTTCTCTTGGTTTGGCAATCCCTTTTCAGCCATGCATGCAGGATGAAAGAACGATTCAAACTCAGTTGTGTCAGGCTGCAGACGCTGCTGAAATGAAAATGAAAGACAGCTATGATGAGGTTTGCACGAACAATGTGCTTGTACGTTTAGAGAAATTATTCAGTAAATTGAATTACAATTCTCAACGCAAAAGTGTCTCACTGATTCTTACACCGGATGAAGAAAAAGTAATCTATTTGAATTTTGCCGTAAAGCCAGCGATCTATGTAAGTGAGCATGTCTCATTGCTGGACTTAACTGCCCATGCAGACAGGCAGCCCGAATTCTATTTCCTGTTTTTCACAGAGAACAATGCAGCGCTTTACGAACACTACCATGGCAAGCTTCACAGAGTATACATAAAAACCCAGGGGCTGGATTCAGATGGGAAAACTGATCCGGCCGGACTATTTAAGCAGGTGTCACAAACTATACAATTATTGAACAGCAAAGATGAAAAACCAGTTTTTGTTACAGGTAGCCCTACTGTAGTTGAGCTATTTCGCAATAGCCCATATTATTCAAATATTTTTTTTACGCTACTATATGAGTCGGCCCAATTTTGCGAAAAAATAAAAATTTCTCTTTCAAAAGAAATTTCCAACCATTGGGATTACTGGCATTCCAAATTTATTATGGGCAGAATATTGATTGCACAAAAAGCTAACTGCCTTATAAGTAATGTAGAAGTAGTATTAAAAGCACTAAGCCATAGCGCCGATGGATGGTTATTGTTCGATAAATCTTTTAGCCGGCAATTGTATAAATCGAGGAGGGTGAATGCACTTTTTAATAGATCCGACGAACTGCTAAACCAGGTAGAACTTTTTTTAACAAGAGGAAACAGTATTGAAATTACAGAAACAGGTATGTTGAAAAACTTTGGCGGTATTGTATTGCTGCTAAACAACCCATTCCATTTTACGCAAAAGGAATCAATTCACAAGCCGGATGGCTAACAGGTTTGATTGTAAGTAGTAAAAGCTAAAAGATTACCAGTACAGCCAATCGAAAGAAAAGTGAGGTGAATCCCGGGAAGATGGCTATAGTAGAAAGTATTAGTTAAAAACATAAAAATAAAACAATGGACGTTAAAATTAAGGCTGTAGCATTTACCGTAAAATCTCAGCTAAGAGATTTTGTAAATAAAAAAGTTAGAAAACTTTCTCAATTCTACGACAAAATAATCAGTAGTGATGTATCGTTATCTACAAAAAAGTCAGAGACAAAAGAAAACAAACTATGCGGTATACGTTTGATTATTCCGGGAAACGATCTGTTGGCCAGTGCTCAATGCAAAACATTTGAAGAGGCAGTTGACCAGTCTGTAGAAGTATTGGTAAAACAAATAGAAAAGAAAAAAAATAAGCATAGAGATTATAAAAGAATTAAAATAATTAAAATATCCTAAGTATTAGCAACATTCAGTAGAACAGTAAAAGATACGAACCGGAACACAACATTTTAAGGGCTCAAAAAACAGCAATTGATATGCAGGAAAACAGCCCGAAATGTAGGGTTACAAATTATTTTTTTCGCATCTTTACAAACAACCACTACTTATGTACGAATTATTCTTTAATAACCTCAACAAAAAAGTTCCTCTTACAGGGGAGGAAGAAGAGGAAATAAAAAGGTACCTGACACCAAAAAAGCTTCGTAAAAAACAGTACCTGTTGCAGGAAGGGGATCCGTGTAAGTATATCGCATTTATTGAAAAAGGAGCATTAAAGGCCTATTCAGTTGATGATAAAGGCAATGAACATATCATCCAGTTTGGCCTGGAAGGATGGATAATTTCTGATCTGTATAGTTTTCTGACAGGCGAACCTGCTACTTACAATATTGATGCTATTGAAGATGCGGAACTGGTACTAATAAGCAAATCTGCGCACGAAGAACTATTACAAAAAATACCTAAATATGAAACCTTTACAAGGCTGAATATTACAGGCGCTTATCTTGCCATGCAAAAAAGACTGACCTCGATCATTGGTTCTTCATTGGAGGAACGATATACAAACTTTACTGCACTCTATCCAAATATCGTTCAACGTGTGCCTCAGCATATGATAGCCTCCTACATGGGTCTTACACCGGAAACATTGAGTCGTGTCCGGCAAAAAATAATCCGCAAATAGGTTAGCTTAAGCTTCTCTCCTCTTTTTATTGATTTTTATCAATGTTATTTCTTGACCAAATGCAATGGAGCATGGCATGCTGTGGGGGTAACTTTGTGTAATAAAAATAAATATTATGCAAACGAAACAAACCATAGCAATTATAGGAGCCACAGGCAATATGGGCTCTGCAATAGCAAAATCAATTTCAAAGGGTAAGTACAGGTTGCTGTTAAAAGGAAACCGGCAAACCGCTTTGGATACACTGGTAAATGAAATAAAAGCCACTAATGCGGCTGCCGATGTGGAAGCAGTGATTTGCCCCACAGAGGCCAGTTGGGAAGCTGATATTATTATCCTGGCCGTGCCATTTGCTGCGGAAAAGGAAATAGCGGCACAGATCAAAGAAGTAGCCAATCAAAAAATTGTGATCAGCATTGCCAATCCTTTTAATGAAACCTACAATGGAATGGTAACGGCAGCAGGCAGCAGCGCAGCAGAAGAGCTGCAAAAACTATTACCCGGTTCAAAAGTGATCAAAGCATTCAATACCAGCTTTGCAGCCAATTTTTCAATGCCTGTTATTGACGGAAAGCAGGCAGATGTGTTCATTGCAGGCAATGATGAAGAGGCCTTGCAAACAGTTGCCGAAATAGTAAGCACCGCAGGCTTCAACCCAATCGTAGCAGGTGATTTAACTGTGAGCAGAACATTGGAGAACATGCAGCTTTTGCTCATGCAGCTAGCCATGAAATACAACTACAACTGGTTGGCCGGCTGGAAAATATTACACAACTAATGTACTAATTATTAGAAACAAACAAAATGAAAAAAATAGCAATACACAAAATCCAATGTCAAAGGCTACTAGTGTGTTGACAATTTAATTGTGCTACATTTTAAAATGAACTTTCTGGTATAAAGTAAAGAGTTTTAATAAACTTGGAAAATAATAAACTTTTGAAATCCTAAAAGTAAATATCAATAAGCTCGTCTCGTTAGGGACAGTATGTGGGTAGTATGTGGGTCGAAATAAAATGCTCATTATTCTGGCTGTCCCTTAGGAACAATATGTGGGTAGAAAAAATTGAGAATGCATCACTCTGTCCCGTAGGGACAATATGTTGGTAGAAAACAATGAGAATGCGTCACGCTGTCCCGTAGCGACAGTATGTTGGTAGAATTAAAATGATCATTATTCACGCTGTCCCGTAGCGACAGTATGTTGGTAGAATTAAAATGATCATTATTCAGGCTGTCCCATAGGGACAGGATGTGGGTAGAATTAAAATGATCATTATTCAGGCTGCCCCATAGGGACATGATGT
>JBDTWP010000366.1:0-7211 GCA_040006615.1 Ferruginibacter sp. | reverse complement strand
CAGTTCCACATGGGAATTACTATAACCTGGAAGCTTACTTCGCGGTACAGGATTCCTTGCCGTTAACTTACGGTACAGGGTTTGATGGCTTGCCGGAATCAGCAGGCAATTTACGAAAAGCGCAGTCAAAACAGTTGAAAGCATACCTGTTGTTTTTTGAACAATTACTGGTAAACTACCTGGCACAACTGGCGAATATCAAAGAATTGTTTGCAGTTGACGAAACAGTTAAAAAAACGTATTTCTCCCGTTTTATTCAACCAGCTGAAATCGCAGGGCTGGGTGATTTGTATCACGGAATGGAAGCCACTGTACTGCAGGAATTAACAGAAACAAATGATATTTTCTTACTAAGGCGCAACCGTTTTCTTGACCATCTGCTGGCAAGGTTCGCAGAAACATTCAACGACTACGCTTTAATGCTTTATTCATACACCGATGATAAAGAAATTGCTGATGAACAATTGATTGATAATAAAATTGACTTTATCAGAAATTTTCCGAATTTGAGCAGTAACAGGGCAAGAGCATTTAACTATAAAGGCCCGGAGTTAGTATGCAAGGATGAAAATATTGCAACCCTCGCCAGCCGCATACGACTCCTGCTTGGTTATGGAAGCCCCTATTCAGGTAATATACCTGCAGTTGCAAATGAAATAAATACGGCGGAACAAATTTTTATAGTTGAGCATTTATTGCTCAGACCCCGTAATATCCCCGGCACCCTGTTTCCGGAAGGCGATCCTTTGCTGGACGTATGCCTGCCGGGTGATTGCGACAGTTGTGATGAAAAAGACCCCTACTCATTCCGGGTCACTGTCGTATTGAACGGTGAAGATGGCCTTGCCAGCAAAGGAATAGAGTTTCGCCGCTTTGCAGAACAGACCATTCGAATGGAAACACCTGCGCACCTTGGGATAAAAATTTGCTGGGTAAGTAAAGTGCAATTGGCTGAATTTCAGCAGGTGTACTGTGACTGGCTGGAAGCGCTTGCAGTACCGGAGCCCGATGCAACGGAACTTCACGACAGGCTTATTGATTTACTTGCTGTATTTCAGCAGCTTAAAAATGTTTACCCGCAAGCCACCCTGCATGATTGTATTGACGGCAATGATGGTAACTCGGTATTCCTCGGGCATACCTCGATCATCAGCGATAAAGAATTAGACGAACAGATAGAAAAGAAAAAAATAAAATAAATCATTCACTGTCCGCCCCAGGCGGATCCATAAACCAATCGTTATGATTCCTTCAGCAGAAAATTCAGATTATCCAAAGTTTGTAGCCAACCAGGTACTGACTTCTGATAACCTGAATGATTTATTTGGCTACCTCGACGAACAGGGCAGAATGACCCGTACAAACTTAATTGGTATCGGCATTGTTTGTGGCCTCCAGGTGAAAACCGGCACTGACGGCGACGGTTTAAATATAACGATCACAAAAGGTTGCGGTGTTACAAGCGCCGGCTACCTGGTATCTGTACCGGAATTAAAGTTCCATCATTACAACATTTTTGATGCTGCAAAGTGCACGTATTATGACAAGTTTGTAGATACAGCCGGTGATGCTGATGCAACGCCGCAAATACCGCCAAACACCCAACGGTTTCCTCTCTGGGAACTAAAACAGTTAGGTGAACCCGAAGATGCCGCCAACCTATTCCATAATCTTAACGATCCTGTAAATTTTTTAAATAATCTGGTGGTGTTGCTTTTTGTAGAGTTGCTGGAAAAAAATAATAAAAACTGTGATCCGGATTCTTGCGATGACAAGGGCACAAATGTTACTGTCAGCTTCAGAGCCTTACTGGTAACAACGGCAAATGCAAACAGCCTGATCACAAGTATAAGCGATAACCTTACTTCAAGCCAATTCAACCTGCTTAGTGATATTTTTATGCCCCGCTGGGATGTATCTGATACAAGCCCTGTAAATGCGGACCACATTATTTCAGCATATAAAATTATACTTACGCAGAACTTTATTCAAACGGTACAAACGGCATTATCCGATGCCTATACTGCGTTTTACCAGGTGATTGCTGATGAATATCCTGCTGATCCTTTTGCGGATTTTGATCTTGTTGGTTCTTTCAATTTTTTATATAATGGCAGTATCTCTACAAATGAGTCTGTTCAAATACAATATTATTATGATTTCTTCAGTGATTTAATACAGGCATATAATGAGTTTTGCATTACCGGCAGTGAAATAATAAGTACCTGTTGCCCTGATGAATCATTATTTCCCCGCCACTTGTTATTAGGCGAAGCTATTCCGTTGGGTCTTGATTTACCTTCTGAATACCGGCATTATTTTATATATTCGGTCCTTTATCAACGCAGAGATTTATTGCTGACCTTAAAATCATTGTTCCGGCGGCTGGATCTGATGGTCAGGAGCTTTTTAATCCCACCTGTCACTTCATCCGGAAGCGCCACCAATGATTCATTTATAAGAATTACACCCAGTAAACTGTCCGCCATCCCCATATCAGCAAAGGCCATTCCTTATTACTATATCCCCAATCTGTCGCCAGTTCCTCTATACCAGTACTGGAGTATTGAAAAATCATTACGCAACAGGGCACAGCAAATTTTATCATACCATTCAGATAGATATAATTCAACTGACGATTTTGTAAGCCACCCACTGAATTTTGATCTGGAACCCTATAATTTTTTAAGGATAGAAGGGATTACGGGCAAACAACTTAACATCGTATTAGATAGCATCCATAACCAGATAAATAATTTAAGGCTGCCCTTCCAGGTAGTAGCGGTCTCCACTGGAGACCCGTTAACCGGCACGGATAATGATGATTGCTGTTACCTTTCCGATATTGAATTGCAATACCAGGTTTTGCGAAACCAGTTATTATGCTGTTTAAAAAATAATATTGCCTATTGGGGTTCACTGGAAAAAAGGGATGAAGGCAAGGGTACCTTTATATTCCAGCCATCAAAAGTAGCCGGGGCTTCAATTAAGCAAGGGTTAGGTTCCGAGATTTTCGGACCAACAATAATGGCAGGTGCAGGTAAAACCGCTGAATCTGAGTCATTTGCTATTGGCAAAAGTTTCGACAATCTGTCACAAACCGCTACGAACGCGGGGAGCCAGCCAATGACCACTGTAGTAAAAGGCTGGTTTATTAGTGAGTCATTGACTGAAATACGGGAGATGAGCATGGCTTCTGAATACCTGCGGTACCAGCAGAACGCGAATATTCCCATGGTTAGCCTTCCTGCGCCTCAATTTAACGCCCCAACAGAAAATATTTCCTATTACATCCTTATCATCCTGGATGAATTGGAAGAAATAGCTGATTTGCTTCAGGAAGAAAATATAGAAGCTTTCAACAACGAGGGTTTCATTGCCCATGCAAATAAGCTAAAGGATGCTTATTCAAAATTGAATACTTTATTAAAGGGCTATCATTCAACAGAGTATTTAATTGATAAAATAAGACTAAATACAAATACATTACATACAGCAGATATTGATAAAATTGCGATGGCAATGCCTGTGATGAGCGACGGGGATGCTTATATTATAATCCTGCTTCTGTTAAATCTTCCCAGTACGGTTGAATTTATTGCACGGTTAGTAAGGAATTCGGGAAAATACAATGCACAGGTAGCAACTATCAATGGATTCTATAATACCCTGGATAAAGATGGTATGATGATACCATTTCCGATAAAAGAACCTGAGGAAAGAGGCGATTATGGGTATACGTCAATTCAGGAACGTTTAAAAAATGGCATGTGTTTCTGCGACATCGATATTCTTAAATACCTGATAGAAAAATATAAACAACAAAAAGCTAAACTCTCTGATGTAAATAATTTTTCTGTGTATGCAAAAAACCATCCCGGGCTGCAGCACAAAGCAGGCGTAACTAATGGGGGCACTTTTGTAATTGTTTATAAAGGAAGCAATGACCCGGGAACGGGTATTGCAGCCAATACCGTGATCGGTGATTTTTATTTACCTTATGCGTGTTGTAACGACTGTACACCCATTCAGGTAGTTATACAGGTTCCACCACAACCCGAAAACCAACCGCCAATAGCTAATGCTGGTACCGACAAAACAATTACACTTCCTGTAACTACTTCCACATTAGAGGGCAGCGCTACTGATCCGGAAGGAAAGCCGGTTACATTTGCATGGACGCTTACAAGTGGCCAAACCGGAGTTAATATTACCAATGCAAATGAAGATGGTTCGCAGGTAAATGTTTCCGGTCTTGTAGCCGTGGACACCTATACGTTCCAACTCGTTGTAACAGACGATCAGGGCCTGCCATCAGCTCCTGATACCGTATCAATAACAGTTAGTCGGGCAAACGAAGGGCCTGTTGCAGATGCCGGCCCCGGCAAAACAATAACACTTCCTGTAACTACTTCCACACTAGAGGGCAGTGGAACTGACCCGGAAGGAAATCCGGTAACATTTGCATGGACGCTTACAAGTGGCCAAACCGGAGTTAATATTACCAATGCAAATGAAGATGGTTCGCAGGTAAATGTTTCCGGTCTTGTAGCCGTGGACACCTATACGTTCCAACTCGTTGTAACAGACGATCAGGGCCTGCCATCAGCTCCTGATACCGTATCAATAACAGTTAGTCGGGCAAACGAAGGGCCTGTTGCAGATGCCGGCCCCGGCAAAACAATAACACTTCCTGTAACTACTTCCACACTAGAGGGCAGTGGAACTGACCCGGAAGGAAATCCGGTAACATTTGCATGGACGCTTACAAGTGGCCAGGCCGGAGTTAATATTACCAATGCAAATGAAAATGGTTCGCATGTAAATGTTTCCGGTCTAATAAACGTGGGCATCTATACATTTCAACTGGTTGTTACAGACGAGCAGGGCCTGCCTTCAGCTCCTGATACAGTATCAATAACGGTGATCAGGGCAAACGAAGGGCCTGTTGCAAATGCCGGTCCCGACAAAACAATAACACTTCCTGTAACTACTTCTACATTAGAGGGCAGCGCCACTGATCCTGAAGGAAAGCCGGTAACATTTGCATGGACGCTTACAAGTGGTCAAACCGGAGTTAATATTACCGGTGCAAATGAAGATGGTTCGCATGTAAATGTTTCCGGTCTTGTAAACGTGGGCATTTATACATTTCAACTGGTTGTTACAGACGAGCAGGGCCTGCCCTCACCTCCAGATCCTGTTTCAGTAAGGGTGAGACCCGCAAACCAACGGCCTGTTGTAATTGCCGGCCCCGGCAAGACCATAGCACTGCCCGTAAATACTACCACGTTAGAGGTCAGTGGAACTGATCCGGAAGAAATGCCATTAAAATTTAAATGGAAGCAAACTAGTAGTCAGACAGGAGTAAATATTACAGATGCAATTGCAGATGGTTCGCAGGTTAATGTTTCTGGGCTCTTAATTGTGGGTACCTATACCTTTCAGGTTTTTGCTATTGACGACCAGGGTTTGCAATCAGCTCCTGCTGCCGTATCAATAACAGTGAGGGGGCAAAAAGATGAAAAATCATGTGCCCCGCTTATTGATATTATTAACGACTTTAATAAGTTCATTGCAGCCGCCAAAGTTGGAGACCTTAAAAATTTTCTGGCTTCTTATCCAGACGCAAAAGAGGTACAGGCATTTTATAAAGAATTAGCGGATAAAGACATTGCCTCATTGCCTGTCGAAAAACAGGTTGATTTTTTTCGGTCTAGAAAAATTGACTCCCGGCTCCCGGGATGGATTAAAGATTTGGAAATTATTATACTGCAAAACTTTGAATTAAGATTACTTGCCCTGGCCATGCTGAATATTCATACGCGATTAATTTACTACATAGCCTGTATACAAAAAGAAGATGTTGATAAATCTGATAAACCTGATAATCCTGGTAAAGCCCAGGTACCGATGGAAGATGCACTTAATGCGTTGCAGGACTTATTGAAAAATATAACATTCGTATTTGCGAACAGCAACCTTCAACAGCAGTTGGTTTGGAAAAACCTGCTACCCATTACGGAAACAGAATCAGATCTCGTAAAAGCCAAAGGGGAGGAAACTTCAAAACCCCGCTATTTGGAATTTCTGAGAATCATAATAGAAATATTGTTTGACACATTTAAATAAAATGACCATTGCAAAAAATATCATCCGCAGGCAAATCATAGATCTGCAATACACCGGTGAGGCCGAAGGTTTTGTATTGCAAAAACAACTTGGTAATTGGTGCAATGAAAAACTTTTACCCGCAATTGAAACTGCTTTGGACGAATACGCGAATGAAGACTATATAAAAATTGATACTGTGGAAATTGATACCACCATTACCGGTGTGGACGATTGGCAACCAGTTTTATTACAAAGAATTATGGGGGAGGTCAAAGAAAAAATAGCTGCTGTTGTAATAAGCAGCACACCTCAGCCTGAACCTGTACGATATAACAGCAGGGATCAAAATTTCAAAGAATTGCTTTTTTATTTTTTGCGGTATGGATATTTGCCATGGTGGGGTACTATCAATTCAAAACCGGAATTTAATGAACGGCTTGAGAAATGGATGCAGGAGGCAGAGCAGGCATCTCTTAAGGATATTTTACCCTTGCTTAATAACCAGGCAACCCGGAAAAGGATCGCTTACCAGTTTGCCCGGGAAGCATTTGCATTTTTTATTGCAGGCCTGATAAACCTGCAGCCGCATACAATTGCTGCGGTACTGAAAGATGTGTCTGTTGCAGGAGGCATCAAATCAATTTCATCTTCACGGATTTCTGAGTATGAATTTAAAATGATGGTCTTAGAGAATTTAAATACTGCTGTCACGGAAAAAATCCTCTACGAATTTGTTGAAAAATGGTTAGAGCAGTCAATTGAATTTAATACAGTTAATAATGAAATTTTAAATGATGAAAAATTATTTTCTAAAGAATTCCGGGTTCTCCTGGAAAAGATAAAAAGTAAAAAAAATATCATAAATCAGGATAACAAGGAGAAAGGGAAAGAACCACCCAGGTCTCCGGAAAATGGATTAAATGCAGAAAGTAAGGAAGCAATAAAACCCGCCCCAAATGAAAAACGACCGGTAACCGATGAAATAGGGAAAGCTTTAACTGGCCGTTATGATAATGAAGAAACAGCAGCTCCGGGTATTGAAAGCCACCACCTGCCTGGTGAAACAAAAGGAGCCCTGACAAGCAAGGAGGATCGGG
>JBDTWP010000365.1:0-7277 GCA_040006615.1 Ferruginibacter sp. | reverse complement strand
ATAAACTTATGTGCCCTATACACCTATGTGGTTATAATAAACTTATGTGCCCTATGTACCTATGTAGTAATAATAAACTTATGTGCCCCATGTACCTATGTGGTTATTATAAACTTATGTGCCCTTATGTACCTATGTGGTTATGGTAAACTTATGTGCCCTTATGTACCTATGTGGTTATGGTAAACTTATGGGATCTATGTGGTTATGATAAACTTATGTGTCCTATGTACCTATGTGGTTATAATAAACTTATGGGGTTATGGTAAACTTATGGGATCTATGTGGTTATGAAAAACTTATGTGCCCTATGTTCCTATGTGGTTATGATAAACTTATGTGACCTTTGTGGTTATGAAAAACTTATGTGCCCTATACACCTATGTGGTTATATTATATTTGGTTAAATTAAAATTGAAGTAGTTTAAACAATGGACTCTCTTACACATATAGCCCTTGGCGCATGCATGGGCGAAGCCTTTGCGGGAAAAACCGTAGGTAGAAAGGCGATGTTATGGGGTGTACTTGCCCAAAGCATTCCTGATATTGATTTCCTGGCATCTTTCTGGATGACTACCGCCGGTAGTTTATTGGCACATCGTGGATTCACCCATTCCATTTTATTTTGTATCATCATTACTCCCCTGCTCACTTTTTTTGCAGAAAAGTGGCACAGACCGCATAATATTTCTTTTAAAAAATGGCTGCTATTTTTTGGATCCGTAATTTTTGTTCACCTATTCTTAGATGCCTTTAATAATTATGGAGTGGGATGGTTTGAACCCTTTAGTCATTACCGCATTTCATTCAATGCAATTTATGTGGCTGACCCTTTCTTCTCTATCTGGCCGGGCATTGCGCTGGTTGCGTTGTTAATATTAAAAAGAAAGGATCCAAAAAGGATTTTCTGGTGGAGGTTCGGCCTGGGCATGAGTTTCCTTTACCTGTCATATTGTGTTGTTAATAAATTAAAAATTGATTCCGATGTAAGGCAAATTTTTGCCAGGCAACATATTGAGCATTACAGATATTTCACTACACCGGCACCACTGCAAAACTGGCTATGGTATGTCGTCTCCGGGAATGACGATGGCTATTATGTAGGGTTCCGTTCCTTGTTGGATTCCGGGAAATCTATATCATTTGAATATTTCCCGCGAAATGATACATTACTAATCCATGGAAAGAACACCGAAGATCTCCCCCGGCTTATCCGTTTCTCCCGGGAGTTTTATACGGTGGAAAAATATGGTGACACGCTTGTCTTTAATGATCTTCGTTTTGGCCAGGTGATTGGATGGAAAAATCCACGCGAAAAATTCGCGTTCCACTTTTTTCTCCAATTCCCCCGCGACAATGCCCTGGTCGTACAACGGGGCCGCTTTGCCAAATGGGATTGGGAAGTGTTGAAATCTTTACTGAAACGTATCAGGGGAAATTAATTTCTTTGCCTGAAATAAAATGTAAAGACATGAAACCCCAGCCTGAATAATTCATAAGATGACCATCTGAAAAATTGTTTTAAAATATTTTTGGTACGGGTATGGCTTTCCCGGGTTACAGATATGCAATCATTGGTGATAATTTCTTCCAGCGTTTGTTCCACATGTTTTGCAAAGGAAGGATTTTTTACATCCAGGTTCAGTTCTATACTGGCGTAAGCGCTGATGTCGTTCACATTATAGGAACCTATAGTCATCCACTTGTTATCGCACACAGCTATTTTACCATGCAAAATATTATTTTGATATTCATAAATGCTTACATTATTTCGCAGGAGCCAGTCATACATGAAACGCTCGGCATTTTTAGCAACCACCAGGTCTGATTTGCCCGCCATTATCACCTTGATCCTGACTCCCCTTCTGACGGCCCGTTTAATAGTTCTCCTCATTACACGGCCAGGCAAAAAATAACTGCACAGAATGGAGATATGCGAATTCGCTCCTACCATCATTTCAATGTAGGTCTTCGAAATCTGGTTTTTCCTCCGTACCCAGTCATTACGGCGCATTCTGACATCCGCAATTTCATCAGGTTGAATGTCCAGCTTTACAGGAAGCGGGTTACAGGGTGCATTAGTAGTATCGGGTATAAATCCTTTCCATGTTTTCCAGCATAACACACATAGTTCCTTTACAATATCACCTTCCGACAACAACGCAAAATCCAGCCAGGCAGGCTTTCCCGGCAAATCATTGTAATTGTTGCTAATATTTATCCCTCCGACAAGTGCAATATCCGTATCCACTACTACCAGTTTGTGATGCAGCCTTCGGCCAAAGTAAAAGTTGCTGCTTTTAAAGAGATGCTCAAAAAACCGGAAATTAATTCCACCGTCACTCAAATGCTGAATGAATGTGGATGAGATGGACTGGGAAGCATATCCGTCTGCCAATAAATACACTTTCACATTTCTTTTTGCCGCTGCGATCAGCGCTGCAGCGATCTTCCTCCCCGTATCATCTTCATCAAATATATACACCTGCAGGTGAATGGTATCCTTTGCCTGTCCAATGATTTTTTCCAATAACTCAAAATACGCCTTACCTCCCCTGATGAGTTTAACCTTGTTGTGTGAGCTGTAAGAAGTTGTTGATTTGAATATTTCTGCGGCTGACATAAAAACAAGCTAATCAAAAAAATTAATACATGTAGATTTTTAATGAATTACTTTCTTATTAGCCATTCCGGAGGGGCCCATCTCTGCAGGATAGGAAATATTTATAAACCAATGTTAAGTTAAGCAAGAATTGCAATTGATGAATCGTCAATATTTCACCATTCACCATTTACCATTCACCGATTAAATTTTTTACAATGCCGGAATATAAATATCAAACCTTGCGCCATTGTTTAATTTACCTGTGGCGGTAATGATCCCGTTGTGATTTTCAATAACTCTTTTACAGATGGCCAGCCCCATGCCTGTGCCTTTGTATTCATCCTGGCCGTGAAGATGCTGGAATACTTCAAAAATGCGCACACTATATTGAGGATCAAAGCCAATCCCATTATCGGTATAGGTAATGTGGCAGTAATCTGTTTTTGAATGTAGTTGATCATTATTTAATAAATTCAGTTTTACGATTTCGCTCCTGATTTTTATTCGGGGTATTGTTCCGGCTTTTGAGAATTTAAGCGAGTTACTGATAAGGTTAAGAAAAAGCTGGTGAAACTGAAACCGGATCACAGTTACTTCAGAAAGATCAGCAACTTCTATAATCGCTTTCTTTTCCTGTATAATCTCTTCAAAATCTTTTTCTACTCCGTTAATAATTATATTCAGGTCGGTTTTTTCAAATTTCCGGTCGCTGTTCCTGGTGCGTGAGTAGGTCAGCAGGTCTTCAATCAGTTCCTGCATTCTTTTGGCAGTATGGCTCATCCTCCGGAAATATTCTTTGCCGGTTTCCGATAAATTTTTTTCTTCATCATGAAGTATACAATCTACAAAGTTTTGAATTTTACGCACCGGCTCCTGCAGATCATGACTGGATACATACGTGAAGGTTGTTAAGTCCTTATTTACATTTTCAAGTTCAATATTTTTCTGTTCCAGTTGTCTTGTCCTGTTCCTTAGTTCTTCCTGGTTCTTATTTTGAATGGTAAGATCGGTAAGAATGATACCTATCACAAAATTATTGTCAAGGGAAAAAGTATTTACCGAGATTAGAACAGGCAAGGTATTACCATCAGTTGTATGTAGGTAACCTTCTTCCTTCAGCGTATTTTCCCCATCCTGTTTTACCAGGTCTTCAACGTGTTTCTTTAAAAAATCATCTATATAGTTATTGAATTTTGTTCCTATTACATTTTGTAAAGGCAGGCTCACCATTTTTGCAAAATGTGTATTGCAATATAGAATAGTTCCCTCCTCATTAAGGGTAACTGCACCTTCATGCATTTTCTCAATCAAAATCCTGTATAATTTATCCGCTGTTTTTTCTGTGTAAATTGTAAGGTCTTTATTATTAGCGACCACCAATGCATCAATGCTTCCTGTTTTAATTGCCTCAATAGATTCTTTGGCTTCCCTCAACTGTTTCTGAAGCAGTTTATTTTCTTTGTTCAGCTTTTCACTTTCCGCTAACAGAAGGTCTTTAATGTTTTTTAAATGCATTTAAGATCGAATTAATTATATAATATGAAGACCTTTCAGCACCAGGTCAATATTTGACAGATCCCCGATCATCCTTTCTTCGGGCAATGGGAATTTCTTTATCAATAAAGGTATGGCAATAATTTCTTCGGCAAGAGCCAGGGTTGGTTGCTGGTAAATATCAATTATCTCCAGTTCAAACCTGCCTTTTAAATATTGCTCACATATTGCCTTAATATTAACGATTGCACGGGCAGAATTGGGCAAATTGCCGGTAACAAATAACCAGAGAATATACTTTTCACTTTCGGCATCTTCAGCTATTACCCTGGCCCTCCTGGATTTGGGTACTTTTTTTAAATTGGTCATCAGCTTTTCTTTGTGGTAAAATATTCATTTACTTTTCCTTACTCACATCCTCATTACCGGGCGGTTTCTTTGAACTCATCAGATCCACTAACCGTGGATAAATTCTTATTCTCCTTAATGTTTCTCTTGGAATCACCTGTAGCTCCTTTATCACTCCTTACGATAGGAGATAAAGTAATTCCTTTACTTGAAATATTAAATCTTCTTACCTTGTTGGAGTGGGCCATACCTCTTGATTTCATAACACACAAGCTTCGGATGCGCTCCTCTTCCACCTCTATATCCTGTACCATCATCCAGGTATCAACCATTGATGAAATTCCCTCATCGCTCGGGTTTCTTTCTATTGAGCCCACGGTAATTGCCGCTGTGAACATTACTGTTATCTGCTCGGTTTTTAGATAATCAACAAACCTCGTGAGCATTGACCTGATATCACTGTTCGGCCCTTCGGTCATTAAATTAGTGATCGGATCAAGTATAACCACTGAAGGCTTTATTTCGTGTATTATTTTCCTGATAGCGATAAAATGCAATTCGAGATTCTGCAAAGTAGGTCGGGAATAATAAAAAGTCAATACGCCGGATTTAGCAAACGGTTCTAATTTGACCCCTATAGAAAGCATATTCCTCGTTATCTGGTTGGGCGCTTCTTCAAATGCGCAAAAAAGACATTTTTTATTATTGCTGCAAACATTAAATGCAAATGAAGCGGCTACGCTGGTTTTTCCTGTGCCGGCCGTTCCGGATATCAGGATGCTGCTTCCAACGTAAAATCCTTTTTTATCCATCATTTCGTCTAAGTCTTTAATCCCGGAAGATATTCTTAATGAACTTGACTTTTGCTGCAGCCCCTCACTTACCAGGGGAAAAACAGTTATTCCTTTTTCATCAATAATAAAAGGATACTCATTGATTCCATGCAAAGAACCCCGGTATTTCATGACCCTTAACCGCCTGGTCGCGATTTGATTGGTTACCCGGTTATCCAATATTATTACGCAATCAGCCACATATTCTTCCAATCCATGGCGGGTAAGAAAAGCATCTCCAAGTTCCGCAGTGATTATCGCGGTTACTTTCTTATCTTTAAACCAGGAAAAAAGCCTTCTGAATTCTGAACGAAGGGTGAGGTAATCCAGGCCGTAAAAAAGCGTATCGAGGGAATCAAGTACTACCCGTTTAGCCTTTACATTATCTATTGCCTGTTCAAGCCTCACAAATAAACCTTCAATACTATATTTGCCGGTTTCCACGATCGCATCCCGGTTAACCTGTATTTGCTCCAGGTACATTTTTTCTTCCGAAAGATGTTTATCCAGGTCGTAGCTTAACGATTTTACATTCGCAATCAGTTCATCAATTTTTTCTTCAAACGCCATAAATACACCCGGTTCATTAAATTGTGTAATTCCATTTACAAGGAATTCCATAGCCATAATCGTTTTACCGCATCCTGTGTTCCCCAACAAAAGTGTAGGCCGGTTTTTAGGCAGGCCGCCATTTGTAATATTATCCAGGCCCCGGATACCGGTTGGTGATTTAGGAAATCTAAAATTGGTCACTTTTGATTTAGTAACTTTTCGCATAAAATAAATTGTAGATTTTAATAAATAGTAGATTTATGACGAAGCCAAACTGAGAATAAATTGATCCCTTGCCGGCCTCGCGAATTTTTTTTCGGTCATCATGGTCAGAACCTTGTAAAGACTTTTTCTCAAATCGTCCAAATCAGTCTTGCGAACATAATACTGGGCTCCCTTATTGTAAAGAAGGTCTGCAACATCCTCATGCAAAGACGTCGAATAAATGATTACCGGCAGTTGTTTCAGCTTTTCGTTGATTTTTATTTCGGACAGGCATTCGGAGCCGTTTTTGCGGGGCATATTAAGGTCAAGAAAAAGAACATCCGGAAGGTTGTCGGAATTGTTAAAAAGATAGGTCATCAACTTTTCCCCGTCCACAATAGTTACAAGCTGTGTCGGAACGGGTAATGCTTTCAATACCTTTTCAAAGAAGAGTCGGTCATCGCTATCATCATCAGCAAGCAAAACATGAATTGTATTATTTGTGTTGGAAACTTTAGTTTCATTGTCTTGCATAATGCAAAGATATAAAACTCAAACAATGCAAAAAAACCCTAATTATTTTGACTGTATTATTTCTTCCCGCCCCGGTTCGTAAGCGCACTGATGTCCAGGCGAGGTTTTCACGGTTAGTTCTTTTATGATTGCAGGCATACCGTGAAAATTCTACCCGGGTGTCAAAGAGAATCGCCGGCAAAAGAAAAAAAGCCGCGGTTATTACTCCCCGCGTCGGTGGGGCCGGGGGCATCACCACCTCTCCAAACCCAATATCTTTTTGCCCAACGGCGACAATACGGCCGTTGAATATTTTTCCTGTTCCCACCTGCGGGGATCTCCAGGAAAGGCATAACCTTCAGGAGCAATCCTTTCTTTCCATGACGCGATCCTCCATTGACGCAGTGGTTCATTATCTTCCTCCGCCGGCATCATGGATATATATTGTGCGATGCGAACCTTGTCTTTAGTATTGTTGGGACGTATGCCATGCGGCAGGGCACTGTTAAATATCAGCAGGTCACCGGCTTCCATTTTTATTTTTTCAAGCTCAAATCCCGTTGTATCAGGTTTGAAATGATTTCGATCCCCGGGTTGTGTCAGCTTCCAGTCGTCATAGGTCCTGAAAAGCTCCGGGATACATTGAAATCCACCCATATTCTCATCAGTCTGGTCTGCCAATGCCAGAACTCCCTGTACATTTTGTGGCTTTGTTTCCGGATCATAAT
>JBDTWP010000364.1:0-7312 GCA_040006615.1 Ferruginibacter sp. | reverse complement strand
GCGAAGAACTTGCCCAGGCGCGTGACGATATGCGGGGTATTACTGAGGACCAGGATGCTGCCAACGAAGAACTTCAAAGCACTAATGAAGAATTACTGTCAAGCAGCGAGGAATTGCAAAGCATAAACGAAGAATTAGAAACATCTAAGGAAGAGATACAAAGCACTTATGAAGAATTAATAGTTGTAAACCGGGAACTTTATGAACGAAACGATCAATTTAATAATGAAAGGAAATATTCAGAAGCAATCGTAAAAACAATAAGGCAGCCATTATTGGTGCTCACTAAAGAGTTGCGGGTGAAGACTACCAACAGCGCCTTTTATAAGACCTTCAAGGTTACACCACCCGAAACAGAAGGTAAATTATTGTATGAATTAGGAACCCAGCAATGGAAAATACCGGCATTGCTTAATAAACTTAAAAATATACTGAATGATAAAAGTTTTGAAGATTTTGAAGTATCCCAATCTTTTCCCGGAATAGGAGAAAGAACAATGTTAATGAACGCAAGCCAGATATTAAACGAGAATAACAGTGAACAATTAATATTGCTGGCTATAGAAGATATTACTGAAAAGAAAGCGCTTGATAAAAAAGAACAGGAATTTGCCAGTATCCTTTTTAATGAGCGCAAGGTACTCCAGGACTTCTTTATGCAAACACCTGCTTTCTTGTGCATTTTAAGAGGGCCTCAACATATTTTTGAATTGGCGAACCCATTATACATGGAATTAATGGGTAACCGCAAGATACTTGGCAAACCATTTAATGAAGCCCTGCCTGAATTAGAAGAACAGGGTTTTGTTGAATTACTGGATAGGGTTTACAATACCGGGGAATCTTTTATTGGTAAAGAAATGCCAGTCAGCATTGACCGTGGAAGCGGAACAATGGAACAGGTTTACCTGAATTTTAATTACAAAGCGCTTACCAATAAGGAGGGGAAAGCAGAGGGCATTTTAATTTTTGCTTATGATGTTTCGGAACAGATCGTTGCCCGCAGGCTGGTGGAAGCAAACGCTGCTTTACTGAAAAACATGTATATGAAAGCCCCTGCATTTATTTGCATTTTAAGGGGGCCCGATTACGTTTTTGAAATGGTAAACCCTTCTTACCAGCAGTTGTTTGACAATCGTGAATTATTAGGCAGACCAGTCCTGGAGGCCTTGCCCGAGTTGAAGGAACAGGATATTAAAAAAATGCTGGATAAGGTTTACCATACCGGGGAAACATTCACCGGAAAAGAATATCCCATAATGTTGGCCCGTAATGAAAGTGCTACTCCTGAACTCCGTTATTTTAATTTCTCGTATCAGCCAATGTATGATGGGAATGAACACATCAACGGAATATTGACTTTTGGTTACGAGGTTACCGAAGAATTGAGGGGGAGAAAAATACTTACGGAAATTGCAGCGGAAAGAATTGCAGTTTTGGAAGCAATTCCTCAATGCGCATGGACCGCCGCTATAAATGGAGACATCAATTATGTAAATAAATTTTTTTACGATTATACCGGGATGGCTGATGATGAAACGTTGAAACGGGGCTGGACAAAAATAGTGGATCCCGAAAAAGTAAAAGAAATCTATACAAAGTATCAACAATTAATTCAAACGGGTAAAGATTTTGATTTGGAATTTTTGTTGAAAAGAAAACGTGATCAAACCTACCGCTGGCATTTGTTACGGGCCCTGGCTATAAGGGATCATAAGGGAACCATAATTTCCTGGGTAGGTACCAGCACTGATATTCACGACCAGAAACTATTTGCGGAAGTATTAGAAAAGCAGGTTGAAGAAAGAACAAAATCACTTCAGATCTCTAATGCCCAACTGGAGCAATCCAATAAAAACCTGGAACAGTTTGCTTACATCGCATCGCACGATCTGCAGGAACCGCTTCGGAAAATACAAATATTTTCCTCTATGCTGATCGATCACTTTACGGATATTCCGGATAAGGCAAAAGAACTTATCAGCAAAATTAATTCATCATCACAACGAATGACTATACTTATAAAAGATGTGCTTAATTTTTCGAAATTATCCCTGTCTGAATTTACGTTTGAAAAAACGGATCTGAATGTGATACTAAATGAAATGATAAGCGAGTTTGATTTGCTTACCAGCCAAAAAAAGGCCGTTATTCATATAGAACAGTTGCCCGTAATTGAAGCAAATCAATTACAGATGAAGCAACTTTTTTATAATCTTATCAGCAATGCGCTTAAGTTTTCTTCAGCCGGCAAAGATCCTGTTTTAAAAATATCATGGAAAATGCTTTCACCTGCGGATGTTAAAGAACATTCAAAACTAAACCCTGAACTTCCTTATTTAGAGCTGGTTTTCAAAGACAATGGTATTGGTTTTGATCAACAATTTGCGGAAAAAGTATTTTTAATTTTCCAGCGGCTACATAGCCGGCAGTTGTATGTAGGTACAGGCATCGGCCTGGCACTATGCCAGAACATTGCTATCAACCACCAGGGAGAAATATATGCTGAAGCAATAGAAAATGAAGGTGCAACATTTCACATTTTGCTTCCTGTAGTGCAATCTTCTTTAATTGATAATTGATAATTGATAATTTTTCAAATTCTAACTTCTCTTGGTAATCCATTATTCTTATTAAGGAATTAATTTATAGATATAGCCGTTGGGTTCGATATCCGGGTGCCGGCTAATTCAATCTGCCAAACAGCGGATTGTGCAAATTCTGACCACTAAATGATGAATTTTGTTGGTGTATGCTGAATAATTTGGTAACTTACAGTGAACCAATTACCGGTAATGCATAAAACCTCCGAAATCATAGACAAGAAACAGCCCGGAATTACTAAAAAACCGAACGTTACGGCAGGTGACGACATTCTTCATCACCTGGCTTTTGATAATTCTTTTCAGTCCAACCTCATTTCCAAAGCCAGTAACGGGAAAATAATTTTAGCCAACAGCGCAGCCTGCAAACTCCTGGGTTATTCTAATAAGGAATTATTGACCAAAAGCAGATCAGCTCTTTTTAATATTAATGAAAGCAGCTTTAAAAAGATGCTGAAGCAAAGAACAGCAGATGGGCATTCCCTGGCCCTGGTAACAGCCATACATAAAACTGGCAAAGAACTCCCCTGTGAGATCACTTCGGCGGTTTTTATGGATGCGGATGGTATTGAAAAAGCGATAACCACCATCGTTGATTTAAGCCAAAGCATCCGGAGGCAAAAAAATATTGATACCAAAAAAGAAAAAATTGTTGCAGGTAATATTGTTCTTGCAAAATCAAAACAAAAAGAAATTGATGCCAAAAAAGAAAAAATAGTGGTTGATAATATTATAGAGGCCCAGGCAAAATCAGACGCCAGCCAACTGGAAAATAATGAATGGAAAAAATATATTGGCAAAACTTCTTACGATGTAATGTGGGACTGGGATATAATTACCAGCCAAATTTATGTAGGTGATAGTATTGAAGAAGTATTTGGCTATACAGTGCAAAACAATACAATGAATTTTACGGATTTTACCCGTCGCCTTCTCCCCGGTGAAAAAGATATGATCGAAAGAAAATTACTGAAATCCCTTGCCTCCGGCAACAAAACCTGGAATGATTCTTTTACAATCATATGCCGGGATGACTCTGTAGCGGCAACCATCTCCCGCGGAAGCATTATAAGAGATGAGAACGGCAGGGCTATTCGTTTGATAGGTGCTATACAGGATGTAAGCAGGCTGCAGGAATTGGAAAAGAAACTGGAGGAGCAGATCGCTATACAGAAGGAACACAAATTCCTCCTTGCTGCAAAATTTTCCTTTGATGTGATATGGGACTGGAATTTATTGACCAATGAACTATTTATCGGGGAAGGATTTGAAGAATTGTTTGGCTATCCCATAAAAAACAATAAAGGGAATATAGCCGATTGGCTCAATTACCTTTATCCCGATGATAAGGAGGTTGTTGAAAAAAAATTACAGGCCGCCATAGCATCCTCAGTAACACGATGGGAGCATTCATACCGCTTTACCAGGGCCGATGGTTCTGTCGCTAAGGTATTTGACAGGGCCAGTATTGTGAGGCAGGAGGATGGAAAGGCCTACCGTATGATCGGGGTCATGCAGGATATAAGCCGTCAAAAGGAATTAGAGGAAAAGCTGGATCATGAAATTGCTACTAATGTAAAACTGTTCTCAGATTATAAGGAAAGTTTTAAGCTGATCTTCAATTCATCGGCTGAATTATTATATGATATTGATTTGGTAGCGAATGAGGTAATTATAAGTGATGCTTTTGAAAAAGAATTTGGCTATAAAATAACCAGCAGGATGACGCCGGAAGAGGATTGGGCCGGACATATTCATCCCGACGACAAAGAAGCTGTATTAAAAGACTATTTCAGGATGCTTGCGTCAAAGGACACTGAATGGAAGTATAGCTATCGCTTTTTCAGATCAGATGATTCAGTGGCCAATATTGTTAGCAGCGCCATCATCCTGAGAAATACCGGCGGACAAGCCTGCCGCATGATCATATCAATGCATGATATCAGCAAACAAAAAGTGCTGGAAGAAAGACTGGAGCAGGAAATCAAATTAAAAGAAAAACAGATCGCAGAAGCGACGGAGGATGCTAAGGACACGGAAAGGTCGGACATAGGAAAAGAACTGCATGATAATATAAACCAGTTACTTGGTGCCTCCAGGCTATACCTGGAACTGGCAAAACGGGGAGGAGCAAACAGCGAATTGTATTTAAGCCGCTCTTCCCAATACACACTTACCGCCATCGAGGAGATTAGAAAATTAACGAGGGGGTTGACAACCGATATCATTAAAAACCTTGGACTTTTCGAAGCCATCAACAACGTTACCCATGATATGATGGAAGTAAACCCCGTAAAGATATCCTGTACACTGGAACGTAATATAGAACATAATGTGAATGATAGATTCAAGCAGAATGTTTTCAGGATAGTACAGGAACAACTGAACAATATTTTAAAGCATGCCAAATCAACAGTAGCCACCATCAGCCTGACACAAAATAAAAATTGTATCCTGCTTTCGATAACAGATAACGGAGTTGGCTTTGACACCGCTAAAAAACAAAAAGGGATCGGAATAGTCAATATCAAAAGCCGGGCAGCATTTTACAATGGAACTGCTGATTTCATTTCACAACCTGGTCAGGGCTGTATTTTAAACGTAACCTTTCCTGTTACAGATGCTTTGTTGAAATAGGATCACCGCGTATCCAGGGAATATATTTGTCCTTACCGACCATTTTTGCCGTGCCCGGTTAGGACGCTCCGTGATTGGTGTCCCCACCATATCCGTCAACTTATGTTTTGGTAGAGCCGTAGGCTCGGTTCATGTTGTAGCAACGGATTTTAATCCGTTGTTTATAACAGCCAACAGATGAGTGCCGTAGGCACGGTGCATTTTTGACTAACCTTTATTTGGGCCGATGGCTCTCAATTCAAAGGTTAGTCCTGGCTTTAAATAAATGTTAAGCCTCGCTTTCACTCAACGAACCGAAAGTTGCATCCTTCGTACCTGCCATATACCTGCCATATACCTGCCATATACCTGCCTTATGCCTGCCTTATGCCTGTCATACAGTAAAACTATCCTTGTCTTCCCGGTGGCCTTTCTCGATAATGTGGTAAAAAGCGGTAAAAAGCGGTAAAAAGCGGCAAAAAGCGGCAAAAAGCGGCAATACTGGCTCACGCCCTTTGAAATACGTTTAGGTCTTAATAAATTGCAGTTAGAAAACAAAAATGTTATGAAAAATAGAGTCAAATTATCATTTATTCAAAGAATGATACAAGGGGCAATCGGGAAAGAATATGTGATTAAACATTACCGTTATGGTATAATAAAAACAAAGTTCCCGGATATGACGAAGATAATCGCTTCACCCAAACAACGCACCTGCCGGAACCTCTTCCGCGAAGCAGTGGTCTATGCCAAATCAGTTATTGCCGATAAGGAAAAGAAAAAAGAATGGCAAAAAAGGCTGAAAAGAAGAAACGGCGTGTACAATGAAGCCGTTAAAGCATACATACTCAAAGATAAGCTGGCAAAGGAAAGGGAGAGATTGCTGACAAACAAACTGATCAGGAATGCATTCAAAAATCAAATGGCAATAAGCTCCGGATCAGGCCCCGGTTCCTGTCTCCACGAACCGAAATTCACACCCATTTTAGCCGAAACAATTGCAGAAATATCAATTCCTGAATTCCCTCCCCCAAAGGAAACTAATTATGAAACACTTTTTATTGCTCCAGGTTAATTGCTCATTAGTGTGATAAACACTTTATCATTTGCGTCACATCCACCGAATATTTATATTACAAACGAAGCCAAAGCCGGCCCTACACTATTCCATAAGAAAAATTAAGTAAAAAAAAATCCGGCACACAATTGTAATACTTTTTCCAAACTACCAATAACTATCAAAAAAATGGAAAACATAAAAATATCCACTGCGCAATTTGAACACAAAAGTGGCGACAAAGCTTATAATCTTTCTGTAATCGAACATCTCACCCAAAGAGCAGCACTGGAAGGTTCAGACGTCATTGCTTTTCATGAGTGTTCAATTACAGGATATACATTTGCCCGGCATCTTTCAAAAGAACAAATGCTTGATCTGGCAGAATTCATTCCTGGTGGCCAAAGTATTTCCCGGCTTACCGCTATTGCAAGCGAATATGATATAACGATCCTGGCAGGGCTTTTTGAAAAAGACGGAAATAATAATTTATACAAAGCTTATGTATGTGTTGATAAATCCGGGTTGGTAGCAAAGCATAGAAAATTACACCCGTTTATCAATCCCTTTTTAACCCCGGGAGACCAATACTGCATTTTTCAATTATACGGCTGGACTTGTGGAATCCTCGTTTGTTATGATAATAATATTATCGAGAATGTAAGAGCAACAACCCTACTGGGAGCTGACATCATTTTCATGCCGCATGTTACCATGTGTACTCCTTCAACACGGCCCGGAGCAGGTTTTGTGGACCCGGAGCTTTGGAAGAACCGTGAAACCGACCCAACATCATTGCGAATAGAGTTTGACGGATTGAAAGGCAGGGCCTGGCTAATGAAATGGCTTCCTGCAAGGGCATATGACAATGGAATTTATGCCGTGTTTTCAAATGCAATTGGAATGGATGATGATCAGCTAAAAAATGGTTGCTCAATGATCATTGATCCATTTGGCGACATTATCGGTGAATGCAGGACATTGGGGGATGATTTTGTTACAGAGGCTTTCAGAATTGCACAGGCAGCCGCCCCCA
>JBDTWP010000363.1:0-7395 GCA_040006615.1 Ferruginibacter sp. | reverse complement strand
TAAGGGCCTTATTGGAATGACCATGGCCGCAAAGAATTGCCCATGTGTTGTGTTTACGAAGCCGGTCAGTTACTTCATACCAGTTATCCAATGCATCATCTGCCGGGTAATGATTTAGAAAGATTACGGGCTGCCCGGGTTTGATTTTTTGTAATTCCTTGTCGAGCCAGTTAACCGCATCCCGGGGCACATGACCGTCACTCATTCGTACATAAGGCCCCGAAGCACAACCAAGAAAACGAATCCCATTGTATTCAAACATGAATTTATCACTACCGAAAATGGTAGAAAACATAACTCCACCGCTTTCACTCCACCCGGTATCATGATTGCCGGGAATGATATACCAGGGCACACTAAGACTATCGAGTATTTGCTTTGCCAGTTTCAATTCTTCATTGGTTCCCATTTCAGTTATATCGCCCGTAATTACTACAAAAGCGATATCTGTCATAGTGTTGATGTCCCTGACAGTGCGCCGCAAATCTTCTTCGGCGGGACTATTGGCAGCACTGATATGTGTGTCGGAGATAAAGGCAAACCGGAATGCTTTATACTGTGCTTCCGTAATATTCGGGGCGATGAGCAGCAGGAGTACAAGTAGTTTTGTTTTCAGCCCCGAATCTGTTAATTTGAGATTAGATCTGTTTCCCGGAAGATTGAATTGCATTCTTAATATTTTTATAAAGTTCGGAATTTAGGAAAATGATAGCAAAGATTAATTTCTCCTGGGTCAAGAATCATTTTTTATGACCGAGCTTAATCAATTCCAGTTTTGCCGAATCGGATGAAATATTTTGCTGGTAAATAAGATTAAGAAGGCGGGATTAATATTCTTACTTATTTCACAGGCAGGAATAGCTGTCGTCCTTAGCCCCCGTCAAAGAGAATAACTGGCTTTTTAAAATCATGGTGGTCTGTTAGGTTTTTAAGATATACCACGCCCCTTTTGTCGTGCCTTGCTTTTGTATGTGGTTATCCTCAACAAGCATTTCAAGATGTTTTTTTATCGTATTCCGGTTTGCATCCGTTATTGTGACAATCTCACCAATTGTTATCCGGCCCCTTGATTTAATCAATATGAGAATCTGCTGCGCCAATTCAGGTATTTTCGTCAACAATAATTTTTCTCTTTCAATTTTCTTTTCAGGCGTTCTCTTGTGTTCTTTCAAGGCTTTTAAAAAGAACAACACCCAAGGTTGCCATTCAGGCTTATCTGTCTTTAGTGTTCCTTGAGTTTGTCGCAGGGATAAATAATAAATTCCCTTGCTGTGTTCAACGATAGCTTCGAGGGAACTATAGGGGACGTATGCATAGCCTTCTTTCAAAAGAAGATATTTTGTCAGTACCCTGGATAACCTCCCGTTCCCATCCTGAAACGAGTGGATTGCCAAAAAAAGTCAATAATACCCAATTATTTACCTAATAATACCCAATAGAAAAGCCATTTAAAAAACCAAGTCGAGCATGACGAGCGCAAGACGGGACAATTATCTATAAGCACAGCAAAAAAAAGCGGTATCGGCCAGCCTTAAGTATTATTTAACTGGAAAATATAATTAAAATCTAATGACGGCATCCAGAGATTCATCTTCTAATACCTACAGAATGTTTGGTGGTGGGTGCGTACCTGAATCAATGCCTTGGCCTGTAAAAGCATCTCGATGCCATTATACAATTTATTTTGTCCCCTCATTTGTCCCCCGATACAAAAAATAGGCTACTGTATTGAGTTGATGCAGTTCGCCCCACACCACAAATTTAAAAGCTCAGAATTTAAGCGTAACGCGGCTTCCGGACTTTTTTAGTACCGCCCAAAAATTGGCCTGGTAGACCCGCTGGTAGGCCGGCACTTTCTTCCCAGATTCCCAGAGTATTTTGCATAAAATACGCTTAGATCTTCTTAAGTTTTTAGGTATTTGAGTGGTTTGTGTGAAATTTGCATAACAGGTCCTATGGCAAAGGTTATAAGAATAGACATCCAGATTACTTTTAAAACCCACCTGATCGGGAAAAATTAATACTTACACGAGATAGAAATTCACATCATTTTACTTTAGGAAGGAAAAGAGACCAGCAATTTAGTCAAGGATGCAGTAGGGGGAGGGGGCTAATCCTTTGAACAATCCTGAACATTGGTGAACATCGGACGCGTGTTTTTGACGCGGCGAGTGACCAAAAATTAAGGTTGATGTTCATCTTTGTTCACCTCTGTTCAGGTTTGGGGACAACCAGAGGGACAACTACCTGCAATCTTTTTTTCCCTGTCTGCCTGACGCAAGTCAGGCAGGAAATAAATCCCTGATTCAGACAATTAGCAATTGAAAAATAAACTCCGCACCTTCTCCTTCCTTTGTTTCTACTTTCAATTCCCCACCATGTGCCTTCACAATATCATATGCCAAGGACAACCCCAATCCAGTGCCCTGTCCAGTAGGCTTGGTTGTAAAAAACGGCTGAAATATTTTATCCAATACTTTTTGTGGAATACCGTTGCCGTTATCTTTCACGCTGATTTCAATTTTGCCATTTATCCTCTTTGTGCTTACAGCTACTGATGGTTCGTAGCCGTTAGGCTGTTGGTGTTTCTTTTCACTAACAGCATAAAAAGCGTTATAGTATAAATTCAGAAACACTCTTCCAATATCCTGTGGTATGATATTTATTTTGCCAATGCTATTATCAAAATCTGTTTGCAAAGCTGCGGTGAATGCATTGTCTTTTGCACGAAGGCCATGATAAGAGAGGCGCAGGTATTCATCAGCAAGCTTGTTTATATCAGCTAGTTCTTTCTGCCCGGAACCTGACTGACTATGCTGCAGCATGCCTTTTACAATGGCATCTGCTCGTTTGCCATGATGATTTATTTTTTGTTCGTTTTCTTTAATATAGTTTAGAATTTCATCCTCGTTTTTTAAATCACGGATTTCCTTTTTGCGCTCTGCTTGTAATTCATCTATTAACTCCGTATTCACTTCCGAAAAATTATTTACAAAGTTTAACGGGTTTTGTATTTCATGTGCTATGCCTGCTGTGAGTTCTCCAAGGCTGGCCATTTTTTCTGATTGAATGAGTTGAGATTGAGTGGATTTAAGTTCAGCCAAAGTGCTTTCTACTTTTTCTTTCTCTTCCTTTAGTTCATGTGTTCGAATTGCAACTTTTTCTTCAAGAAAGATTTTTTCTTTTTTTAACGTTCCTACCCGCCATTTTATGAACATCCATAATGCAGTTAGAAATACCAGGACATATAGCGTAAATGCCCACCAGGTACGGTACCAGGGCGGTAGTACTTTAAAGGTATATATTAGAGGCTTGCTCCAAACTCCATCCGGGCTCCGGGCTTTTAATTTAAAATTATAAGTGCCTTCATGAATGTTGCCGAATGTAGTGGTGGTTTTGTTGTTAACCAGGCTCCAGTCATTGTCATAACCTTCGAGCATGTATTGGTAACCGACAAGGTTGGGCCTTGCAGGTTCAATTGCCGCAAAGTCAAATGTTATATTATTATGCTCATAAGGTAACACAAGATTTTCAGGCACAGGATAAAACCGGGTGATGCTGTCAAACTTTACACCGTCAAATTTTATACGCATACTATCCCTTTGCAATTCATTCAACGCTTTACCAAAAACAGCCACTTCTTCATTTATGTTTGAAGGAAAGGAAGTAGTATCATTTTTTTCTCTGCTTTCACGGAGATCATACCAGCAAATATTTTCATTATTTATTTTTATGCTTTGTATAAATAAATTGGGAGGGTTGGGATTTTTATGTAAGCTGCTATACTCAAAACGAATGGGCTTTTCACCGGTGCCGGCCAAAATAGCACCTTCCCGCGTCACGCATATATTGGAGGTTATTTCCTCTATCGGGTAACCGGTTTCGTAGTCGTAGATGTCAAAAAGAGGTTTGAAATTTCCGTTTTCAAGTTCAATATTGGAAAGTTGATTTGAAGGTTGTAAATGTTGCTGACCTAAATTGACAGAAGCGTCTTTTACTTCCTGAACAAAGCCTTTTAAAGCCATGAACCCCTTACTGGCAATGAGCCAAATTATACCTTCTTTATCCATCACAATGTTTTTCACCCAATCGTCTGAAAGCCCCTGCGCAGTGGTAAAACTTTTAAAAGATTTTCCATCGTAGCGACTTAGGCCACCATTCCAGGTGCCAATCCAAAGATTACCGCTTGTATCCTGCAGAATGCTGCTAATGTCATTGCCTGCCAATCCCTGGGCGGTTGTATAGTTAGTGAATCTCCCATCATGGTCTAACCTCGATAATCCACCGGTAGTGCCGAACCAAAAATTTCCCTCCTTATCTTCAAGAATAGGTGAAATAGTATTATGCGGCAGCCCCTGGGTAATGGTATACCTTGTAAAAGATTTACCATCCCCGCTTAAACGGGATACCCCGCCACCGTTGCTGGCAAACCACATATTTCCATTGTTATCTTCATAGATGTTGAAAATTTCATAATCTGCTAAACCTTGTGCAGGAGTATAATTGGTAAGAAATTTACCGTCGGGACTTATTTTAGATAGTCCGGCTTCCCAGGTTGAGATCCAGACATTCCCTCTTCTATCCTCACGGATACAAGCGATTTCATTTTTGCGAAGTCCATTGGCTGTAGTATAGGCAGTGAGTGATTTGCCATCCTTGCTAAGACGCAATGCCCCTTCTGCAGCAGTTCCCAACCAGGTATTTCCCGCCTTATCTTCAAGAACATTGGAAACTTTATTTAGCAGTCCACCTCCAATGGTTAAGGACATTACCGATTTCCTGTTCGCATCTAAAAGATATACGCCGCCGCCGTCGGTGGAGAACCAAAGATTGCCGCTTTTGTCTTCGAGAATGCTGTTTACGTTTTTATTTGCAAAGCCTTCCAGTGTGGTAAAGCTCTTGAAAATTTCTTTAGTTGGAATAAGCTTTTCATCCCAATCTAATTTGTAAGCCCCGCTTTGCATACCAAACCAAATATTTCCCTTTGTATCCTGAGTGATACAATTTACTCCATCACTTATAGTATTCTTTCCAATAGTATAGTTTATGAACTTTGGCTTTTCATTTTTCGTTTTGCCGTCTAACCAGGATACTACACCCTTATCATGGCCAAACCATAAATTTCCCTTTTTATCTTCTAATATGCCCCTAAAGGAATTATTTGGCAATCCTGTTGCAGTGGTATAATTTATAAAGGATTTTCCGTCAAAACAGCTTACCCCGTTTGCCCAGGTGCCAATCCAAATATTTCCGCTTTTATCCTGTAAAATACTGCTTATGCTATTATCTGTCAAACCCTGGGCGGTCGTGTATTTGGTGAACGATTTACCATCGTAACGGCATACACCATCTCCAGACGTGCCAAGCCAAAGATTTCCATTTTTATCTTCCGTGATTGCCCATACATCGGAATTATTCGGCATGCCTTCGGCGCTCGTATAATTTCTGAAGGATTTGCCATCGTAACGGCTTACACTTCCGCGATAGCACCCGAACCACAAATTGTCATTACTATCTTCACATATACTAATGACATTATCATTAGATAACCCCTGGGCACTGGAATAGTTGGTAAAAGATTTACCATCGTAGCGACTTACACCTCCGCCAAAAGTACCAAACCAGATATTCCCTTTTTTATCTATATAGCTGCAGATTACCCCATTATTCGAAAGACCTTGCCTTGTGGTAAAATTTTGCATTGATGCAAAGTAGCCCGCTGGTTTTGCCTTACCAGGAAGGGGAATGGTTTTGGGGACACCCTCAGCTTCTATGCCATGAGAATGAACCTTATTCTGTGGAATGGTAATAGTGCGTGGGGGTGGGCAGGTATCAAGCATGGTTACAAACGGAGCTACGCCTATAATTGTTACAGGTGGTACCGGTGTTTTCTTTTTGGCAGAAATATCCGGTCGATCAGGTTTGCCCGGTGAGCAGGAGAATATAATAAAAATGGTAATTAAAAAATAGCATTTCCTTTCAAGGATATTATATACTATGTTTATTGTTTTGCGCATTTTTGTTTCCAGTTAATTCATAAATCAAACTCAGCCCCATACCTGTTCCTGGTCCAGTAAGCCTGATGGTAAAAATAGCTTGAAATATTTATCCCTGCCTTTTAGGAAATTCCTGATTCTAAGTATGCTCTTGTACTAAACTACAAAATAAAATTTGTTTAAGACAAGTAATTTAAGTTACCTCCAATTAGGAAAACTTGATGCTGTAAAAGGTCTTAACCTATTTATGATGGATAAAAGCAAAGGCGCTTTGAAGGTCGTCTGAAATATTTACAAATTCAAAATTATCCTATACGTTCAATCCAATCTGGCTGCAAACTCATCATGTCCAGCCGTATTACATTGCAGAAATTGCCAAATGAGGGAAAGATACAATTCTTACATCCGGAGCTCAAAATAATTCATAGGGAAAGACTAGCTCTTATTTATAAAAGACGCCCAGGCAGTGTGCCTACCTTTCAAAATCCGGCCTACTGGTAGCCCAGACAGATTGTCGAAATTTAACGTTAAGAGTTAAAGAGAGTAAAGAAGGGAATTTCTTAATACGCTTGCCTTATTAGTTTTAACTCAGCTGATTAAATATGATAAAGAAATGTCATCCCGCCCCACACCACAAATTTAAAAGCTCAGAATTTAAGCGTAACGCGTGTTCCGGGCTTTTTTAATACCCCCAAAAATTGGCCTGGTAGGCCCGCTGATAGGCCGGCAATTTCTTTCCCGGTTCCGGGAATATTTTGCATAAAATAAGCTTAAATCATCTTAGGATTTTTAGATATTTTATTGGTATGCCTGAAATTTACAGAACTGATCTTACAGCGAGAGTACGTAGTTAGAATAGGCTTCCAACATACATTCTGAGGATTTTTGTATTTTTTGGTGTATCCGCGGGAGCACACTGGCATATTCTCGCCAGGTTTGGAAGTAGTTTTCTATAAGTTGAGAAACTGTTAACCAAGCTATGTTAAAAATTGACATTCTCACTTCAATCGATGCGCCTACAGTTACATCAGTTCCTGTTCCATCATTTCACCGTTAAAACAATATTTGGGTTAACTACTATTGCTCCACCTGAATTGAGGGTAGTTTGACCGATAGTTATGTTTGCTGTTATGGTTACTGTATGTGTATTTTGAATAGTGATTGTATTTGCATTAAAGTCGGGTGAAAGCGTAGCCGGGCTAACTACTCCTGTTGTAAACGCTGCATCTGTCGCTGACTCCCAGGTGGCAGGTGCATTCCAATTGCCAGATGTGATGGTACGAAAGTAATCGGATGATGATGATGATGATGTACCACCAATTACCCTTGCAACTCTATTTCTGCCCGTTCCATTGTAAGCAGTGAAATCACCACCTATAATGATCTTTCCATCGCTTTG
>JBDTWP010000362.1:0-7396 GCA_040006615.1 Ferruginibacter sp. | reverse complement strand
ATTTGAAAGAATGGATCCATTTTGGCCTTACTTCCCAGGATATTAATAATACTGCTATTCCTTTGAGCTGGAAACATGCGGTAGTGCATGATTACCTTCCGGCTATTATTAAACTTCAAAATCAACTATTACAATTAGCTGAAAAATGGAAAGACATACCAATGCTGGCCCGAACGCATGGACAAGCAGCATCTCCCACAAAGTTGGGCAAAGAGTTCATGGTATTTGTAGAAAGGCTGGAAAATCAAATACAGCTATTCAGTTATATACCTTTCACATCCAAATTTGGTGGCGCCACAGGAAATTTTAATGCTCACCATATAGCCTACCCGAAATACAACTGGATTAAATTTGCCAATGAATTCACCGAAACAAAACTGGGCTTGCAAAGACAACAAAACACTACACAAATAGAACACTACGATACCTTAGCCACACATTTTGATGCCATTAAACGCATCAATACCATTTTCATAGACTTCTGCAGGGATATCTGGACCTATATAAGCACGGATTATTTTAAGCAAAAAACCAGGAAGGGAGAAATTGGATCGTCTGCTATGCCACACAAAGTAAACCCGATCGATTTTGAAAACGCAGAGGGAAACCTGGGTATTGCGAATGCCCTACTGGAACATCTTTCCGCTAAGCTACCCATTTCCAGGTTGCAGAGAGACCTCACAGACTCAACCGTATTAAGAAATATTGGCATACCGGTAGCACATACCATCCTTGCCATCAAATCAATGGAAAAAGGATTAGACAAATTAATATTGAATGAACCACGGATAAAAGCTGACCTGGAAAATAACTGGGCCGTAGTGGCAGAAGCCATACAAACTATTTTACGGAGGGAAAATTATCCTCAGCCTTATGAAGCATTGAAGGAATTAACAAGGGGAAAAAATACCTTGGACAAAAAGGCCATTCACCGGTATATCAATACACTAAAGGTTTCGTCATTGATCAAAAAAGAACTAAAAGCCATTACGCCATACAACTATACCGGTATTTAAAATAAAGACCTACCTTTATCCTTGCAGCGCCCATGCAACCCGTATCCTGACATGAAGAAAATATTTCTACTCCATTTTATTTTATCCTTATTTTTTTATATATCAAAGGCGCAAGATTGTAATAACTGGCTTAAAATCAATAATGCATTTGACGCTGTTACCCTGGGAGACCTGGATATCACAGGGACTCAGATGACTATTGAAGCCAGTTTTAACGCCACGGGAGATATAACCAGAACCCTCGTTTCGAAACACATAGACCCCGCTGACGTAAATTATCATCTGTTGCCGGACCTTGCCCAGATCACAACAACAGATGGGTTCTTTTTCGTTGTTGCCCCTTGCGATTTTATAAAAAACAAGACTTATCATGTAGCGATGGTTTATGACGGTATTACATTAAAACTATACCGTAACGGGTATTTTATGGGTTCCACTCCAGCTACCGGCAACCTTATTACAAATGACTGGCCGACCGCTATTGGTGAAAATTCTTATGCGGCGTATTCACATAATATTAGCAATTCTCACCCTTTAATGGGATTTATTAATGAAGTACGGATATGGAATATAGCACGTACGCAATCCCAGGTAAAGGCGTATATGAATACTTCCCTGCCAAATCCTGCTTCGCAAACAGGTTTACTTGCTTATTATACATTTGATAACTTATTAAATAAGCAGGGTAATACAGCCTTTAATGGCAGCTTGAATGGTACAGCCAGTATTAATGCTGCAAATACCAGTTGTCCTTTTATAGCAGACTCCTGCGTTGTTACCTCCACCTGCAACAATTGGTTAAGTACCCCTTCCAACCCATCTTACGCCGAAATGGGTCAAATAAATATAACAGGAAATAAAATAACTGTAGAGGCAACTATCAATAGAACAACCCCTTACACTGGTGGGTTATTGTATGCTGGCGATATTGTATCCAAACACAATACTCCTTTAGACGTAAATTACTTATTGAGGCCCAATAACGCTGAAATCACTACATCAAACGGATATTTCAGAACGCCTGATATTTGTGAAATTGAATTAAATAAAACCTACCATGTGGCAATGGTTTATGACGGCGCCACTTTAAAATTTTACCGGAATGGGTTCCTGATGAGCCAGGTTGCTGCCAGTGGGAACCTTTTCCAAAATACCTGGAAAACCAGGATAGGTTATTATGAACCACAGGCCTTTAATACCAATTTTATAGGTTATACCAATGAGGTCCGGATATGGGATGTCGCTAAAACCCAGCCGGAATTACGGACATACATTAATTCAACTTTGCCAAACCCAACAACACAAACTGGTTTAGTTGCCTATTATACATTTGATAATTTAAAAAACAAACAGGGTAATGTCGCCTATGATGGGATATTGGGTGGTAGTGCTGCTATCATTCAGACAAACCCTGATTGTACTCTTACTATTGACTCATGTGCTACGATAGTACCCAGTAATGGCATTGGTGGTATCATCAATGATTATACTCCTGTAATTTCTTTAAACCCCTGCAATAACGAAATTGCTGTTGAAAATTCCGCCAAATATAGCATTGGAGACACGGTAATGATCATTCAGATGAAAGGTGCAATAATTGATTCTTCTAATACCGCTTCATTTGGTACTATTGCAGATTATAAAAATACAGGAAATTATGAGTTCAATTATGTAAAAAGCAAAGCTGGCAATATCATTGAACTTTCAAACAGCCTTACCCTTCAGTTTGATATACCAATTGGTAAAGTGCAATTAATAAGAGTTCCCTATTTTAATTCAACTAACATTTCGTCAACGCTTACCTGCCTTCCCTGGGATGGCACTAAAGGTGGCGTATTGGTTCTGAATGTAAAAGATAGCCTAAACCTATTTGCTGATATTGACCTGAGTGGTAAAGGATTCAGGGGCGGTAACAGCCCTAATACGGGGTCCACAACCACATATTGTTTCCAAAACGATTATTTTTATCCCGCCTCTTCATTACCAGCCGCTGCAAAAGGTGAGGGTATTGCTTCAATCAGCCATGATATTGCCTGGGGTAAGGGCGCTTCTGCAAATGGCGGTGGTGGCGGACTTGGACATAATTCCGGTGGTGGTGGTGGCTCAAGTGGAGGCATTGGAGGATTGGGGGGTTATCAATTGGAGGCCTGCGGCAACGCTCCGTTTGATAACCGGGGAATTGGCGGAAAAAGCTTAGTGTACAATAACGTTGACAATAAAATTTTTATGGGCGGAGGTGGTGGCTCCGGTCATGTTGATAATGCTGAAGGTTCACCTATGGAAGGCGGTACTGGGGGAGGTATTGTTATTATTAACACAACTTACATAAAGGCAAACGATTTTAAAATCATCGCAAAGGGAGGAGATGCACCGCAATGTTCTTCCCCCGCATATAAAAACTGCCATGATGGTAGTGGCGGAGGCGGTGGTGGCGGAATAATTTTAATAAATGCTAATACTTACCTCTCGCCATTACAGTTAAATGTTGCGGGTGGAAAAGGAGCCGACCTTGATATTTTTGATTCGGCGGCCGGCGCGGGCAGAATTGGACCTGGAGGTGGTGGTGGTGCCGGAATAACCTGGCTAAACAGTGGTTCCCTGCCTGGCAATGTAACAACTATATTATCAGGAGGTATGAATGGTGTGATACCTGCCGATAACAATAATCCATGGGGCGCTACTCAGGGACAAGCAGGCACCAACTTATTTAATTTGAAAATTCCCGTTGACACAATTCCTTTTAAGAATAATATTGATTCTGTTATTATAAAGGATAGTATTATTTCCTGTAATAATTTTGATTTTAAGGGAATTGCATATATAGGCAATTACCCTGTTACCCAATGGCAGTGGAACTTTGGGGACGGAGACACCTCCGGCATTCAAAACACCAATCATGCCTACTTCAATTCGGGTACATTTACCGTTTCATTGATCATTACAGATATAAAAGGCTGTAAAGACAGCACCACAACAACTGTTACCTCTACCGGAAGCACCACAGATTTTTCTTACAAACAGGATATTTGTAATCCGCTTTCAATCCGGTTTTTTACCATTGGCAACACACCAGGAAATCCCACCTGGTTATTTGGTGATGGCAGCTCTGTAGCAGGAAGTGCTAACCCTACTCATTTATATCCTGCAACAGGAACTTACACGGTGAAATATTATAGTCAAACCGGAACATGTGTTGACAGTATTCTTAAAAACATCCTTGTCAACACCATTAACGAAGATATTATCCTGACACCTGATACAACTATTTGTTTTGATTATACCAAACAATTATTTACTTCACCCGCATTAAGTTTCTGCTGGTCACCCGACACTTACTTAAATGATCCCAATTCTCCTAATCCGATAACTTCCGCCACGGAATCGATCACTTATTTTTTCACTGCAGAAATTCCCGGCAGCAATATTATTACAAACGGAGATTTCAATTTGGGCAATACGGGGTTCACTTCCCAATACAATTTCGCCAATCCAAATATACAGGAAGATCAATATTTTGTGGGAACCAATCCACAAGCCTGGTATCCGGCTTTTAGCAGTTGCCCGGACCATACTAACGGCAATGGAAACATGATGTTGGTGAATGGTGCTCCAGTCCCGGATAAAATTATTTGGTCGCAGACAGTGAGCGTATTTCCCAATACAAATTATGCTTTTTCAACCTGGATACAGGCAATCTATCCAACGAACCCTGCCCAATTGAGTTTTTCGATCAACGGGAGCAACATGGGAAGCTTAATTACGGCAAGTTTACCTGCCTGCACCTGGAACCAGTTTTACACCACCTGGAACTCAGGCAAAAATACCACCGCCACTATATCCATTGTTAATAAAAATACTTTTGTTCAGGGGAATGATTTTGCCCTGGATGATATTTCATTCTCACCTGTTCTTATTAAAAGAGATAGCGTGAAGATCACCATTGATACACCCCATGTAATAACAAATGCTGATACTGCGATATGCGCAGGATACCCGGTACAATTAACCGCAGCCGGAGCAGTCACGTATTCATGGTTGCCTTCAGCCGGGCTAAGTAATTCCGGGATCGCCAACCCGGTCGCGACACCTGCCGGCACAACGCAATATATAGTTTCAGGCACTAACGACAAAGGCTGCTCATCAAGTGATACCATGAACATTTTTATTAAACCTCCACCAGCAATAACAAAATCCCGGGATACAACCGTCTGCCGGAATATACCTATACAATTATTTGCCGGCGGAGGAACAAGCTATTCCTGGTCTCCTGCCTCTTCATTAAATAACGCCGGAATTGCTACCCCAATCGCTTATCCTACAGTTAATACAACTTACCTGGTCACAGTAACAGGGATAAATAATTGTAGTAATACCGATTCAGTAATTATTACTACATACCCACTGCCTTCTTTCACTGTATCTCCAAATAAAGCGACTTGCCAGAATAGTAGTGTTACTCTTTCTGCAGGTGGCGGCAGTTCCTATCTCTGGAGACCGTCAGCTTTTTTAAGCAATCCAAATGTCAGCAACCCTGTAAGCAATGCTACAACAACCACTACATTTACGGTAAAAATAAAAGACAACACCTGCAATGATTCAACCACCCTGACTACAACTATCACTATTTCACCTGCCCCCGTAGTAAGGGCTGCAAAATTGAATGATATTGATTGTGTATTTCCCGGTGCGCAACTTGCAGCGAGTGGAGCCCACAAATATGTATGGTCACCACAAACAGGGTTAAATAATAGCAATATCTTCAACCCGATAGCCTCAATAAAAACAACCATGCAGTACTTGGTTACGGGTACAGACACGATCTCAGACTGTACAGGCACAGATACAATCACCGTATTTATTAAACTTCCTTTTGAACCCGCTTTCTTTGTGCCAAATGCATTTTCGCCAAATGGGGATGGAAAAAATGACTGCTTCAGGGTAAACAATTTCGGAACAGTAAAATCGGTTGATTTTTCTATTTTCAATCGTTGGGGAAATTTGATCTTTCACACTAAAAATGTAAATGACTGCTGGGATGGCACCTGCAAGGGCTCCCCGGCAGATCCGGGCAACTACATATACTTTATAAAATCCTATAATGAATGTGGTGAGAATGTAAGGAAAGGGAGCCTCCTATTGATAAGATAATTATAGGATATTGAGATTATGAAGAGAATATTGGGATAATGAAGAAGATGCCAATATCCCAGTATCTTACTTATGTATCTCACTGGTAAAATGAAATTCAATATCCGGATTATTCTGTCTTTCCGTATTCAGGAACCATTCACTTTGTGCCAGGTAAACCAGGTGACCATCCTTATCCTCTGCTATATTTCCCTGTTTAAAGCGGATAAAATCTTCCAGTTTTTTGGGTTCCTTACACGTAATCCAGCAGGCTTTATAGAAAGGCAGGCTATTCATCTGGACAGATGCCCCATATTCCTGCAGCAGCCGGTATTGTATCACTTCGAACTGGAGCTCACCTACACAACCGATTATTTTTTTAGTGCCCCCAAATTGGGTGAATAACTGGGCCACGCCTTCATCGGTTAACTGAAGCAAACCCTTCTCAAGCTGCTTTGTTTTCATCGGATCCTTGTTCTGCACCTCCTTAAATATTTCAGGTGAAAAGGAAGGTATACCCGTAAAATAAAATTTTTCACCTTCAGTAAGCGTATCACCAATTTTGAAATTCCCGGTATCAAACAAACCCACTACATCACCAGGATATGCATCTTCGATCACCTCTTTCTGGCGGGCCAGAAAGCTATACGGATTACTGAACCTGAAATCTCTTTCAAGGCGCACATGCTTATAATATTTGTTGCGTTCAAACCTGCCACTGCAAACTCTTAAAAATGCGATCCTGTCCCGGTGTTTTGGATCCAGGTTGGCGTGGATCTTAAAAACAAATCCGCTGAATTTATCCTCTCCGGGATTTATATCCCGCACTGTAGTAGGCCTTGGTCTTGGAGTAGGGGCAATACGGATAAAGGTATCGAGCATTTCTTTTACCCCGAAATTATTAACTGCGCTTCCAAAGAAAACAGGTGCGGTTTTGCCGCTTAAATAATCAGCGAGGTTAAGTTCGCCATATACGCCGTCAATCAATTCGACATCTTCCCTTAAAGTGGCGGCATCCTTCTCTCCTATCCTGGCATCCAGGATACTATCCTCCAGGTCATTTATTTCCACCACATCCTCGTCATTGGCCCTGGTACCTGCGGCAAATAATATCAAACTTTTCTTATGAAGATCATACACGCCTTTAAAATCTTTACCGCTGTTAATGGGCACGGTCATAGGATGCAGTTGCAGCTTTAATTCATTTTCAATTTCTTCCAGCAGGTCAAAACGGTTTTTGCCATCCCGGTCCA
>JBDTWP010000361.1:0-7420 GCA_040006615.1 Ferruginibacter sp. | reverse complement strand
GAACTTAATGTAATGAGTCCAAATGCAATTCCGCCACAGCACACGTCGTGGATTACCCTAAGTGACCGTGTATTTCCGGAACATGTGATAAGTCCCGGAGAAGTTGCGAATCGATTTCTTGACGTTCAGATGTATCGTTACCGTCCAATGCACTCCAAACTCTCAGGTTTGAAGCTTGAATATGCAATTGTTCAGATTTACAGTAAGGACGCCGGAAAACGAGAAGCTGAAATAGGGTTTAATGCAGGTGAAGGCACTCAAGACATTGGTTTTCGCAACACAATAAGTATTCTTTTCGATATTCTTCCGTCAGTAAAAGTTATTTTCAATGTTAAGGATTTCGATGGTACCCCGGCGATGGCCTCATTCACGATAACTGACAGCATATCCAGGTCCGACGGCAAATTTTCAAGTGTATATCCACTGCCCTCAAGACGAGTAGCAGCATTTGATGAGTATCCCGATTTTTTCTTTCAACAACAGGTTTACAGAAAGGACGGTGAACATATATTTTTGCCGGCTGGTAAATACTATGTAAAGTTCACAAGAGGCCCTGAATACATTCCTGAAATTCAATCAATATCTGTTCCCGCTAATAAAGATTCTGTTCAGTTTACATTTAATTTAAAGAGATGGATTAATACGGCAAAACTAGGCTGGTTTAGTGCCGACCATCATGTTCATGCTTCTGGATGCAGTCATTATGATAGTCCGGAGGAAGGTGTCAGGTCACGTGATATGTGGAGACAAGCATTAGGGGAAGATCTCCACATGTCGGCAATTCTTACCTGGGGGCCAAGCTGGTATTATCAGAAAAAAAACTTTTCGGGAAAAGACGACCCGATTTCTACCTCCGGAAATATTGTTCATTATGATGTGGAAGTTTCTGGATTTCCATCGTCTCATGCGGGCCATATAGTCTTACTGGGCCTTAGTGAAGATGATTTTCCTGGAACTACAAAAATAGAAGAATGGCCTGGTTGGACGCTCCCTGTCTTGAAATGGGGAAAGAGCCAGGGAGGAATAGTAGGATATGCACATACGGGACAAGGGATGGAACCACTGGAATCAACAAATGAACTACCTAATTACATTGTCCCGAAGATGGATTGGAATGGCGCTAATGAATATGTAATGACTGTTGTTCACAATATGGTAGATTTTTTTAGCGCAGGCGATACACCATATCAATATGAACTGAATATGTGGTACCACACATTGAACTGTGGTTTTAGAACTAAGCTAAGTGGTGAAACGGATTTTCCATGTCTAACTGATGATCGAATCGGACAGGGAAGAAGTTACTTCAAATCCAGCTCTAATGTTGTAACCTATGATTCCTATTTAGATGCTATAAAAAGAGGGCAAAGTTACGTTTCAGATGGGGGATCACATATTATGGATTTCGCTGTAAATGGCTTAGAGTGTGGAACAGAAAATAGCGAAGTGAAAATTAAAATAAATGAAAAAATCAAGGTGACTTGCAGTGTAGCTGCTTATTTAGATGAACATCAAAGTGCAATAGAAAGCGAAATTGCATCAACAGATGGGAAAAAACGTCCCTATTGGCATGTGGAGCGTGCTCGTTTAGGTAAATCCCGTAAAGTTAAGTTAGAATTAATAGCAAATGGAATGCCGGTAGATTCCGTTGAAATAATTGCCGACGGAAGAGTCACAGATATCGAATTCAATTATCGGCCATCTAAGTCAGTATGGGTAGCTCTCAGAATTCTTGGAAGCTCTCATTCTAATCCAATATTTGTAATTGTTGATGGAAAACAAATTATAGAGAAGAGAAGTGCAGAGTGGTGCCTTGCTACCCTGGAAAGAACATGGAAACTTAGGGAACCCAATATTAGGCCCGAAGAAAAACGTGAGGCTATTATTGCTTATAGTGGGGCTCGTTCATTTTATACCAATCTAATGAACAGTACGGAGTAGCTCTATATGACTGTAAATACCGGCAAAACTGACCCATAACTGTATGGGCCTCGGGATGTTGATGTACGGGTTGATCAAGTACTGCCTCTCGGACGGTGAGCCGGCTTGATTTTTTGGACTGGGAAATTAAAATTTAACTCCATGAAGACAATAAACAATAAATATTCGATTTCTCACCCGGGGAACCCCGGAATCCGCAGCGTTCAATATTGCAAAGTTTCGGATATCATCGTTAAATAGCAGCGGATTGGGTTGATTTTCCTTAAACCTAATTCCCGCACTTTTTCCACTGCAATTTTCACGTCTATGCCGCAGGATAACGCACCTTCAGACATGCCAAATAGGGATATTATTCTTTTCTTCTTCCATTATAAGTTATATTTGGCTCGGAAGTTGGCTTGACATACCTCTTCAATTCAAAAACGAATGGGAGCCTAATTAATAAACAATAACAAATTGTAAAAGGGCAATCGTTCCTCTTATTACAAAAATGCAACACGCTACCGGTAATTCTACCAACTTGCTAATGGGCAATAAAAAAAATGAACTGGGATTTGTATTATTTTGGAGATTAAATTTAATCATATTGAACCTCATAATTTGCTTAAACCCTATATTGACAAAATGTGGGTGTTTGAATGCAGTGGAAAACTACCATCCGATGATTTAAAATTAGTTGTTCCAAATGGCAACATTAAACTCACAATTTTTTCTCGTAATGGCATAACTGCTTCTGTTAACGGGAAAAGTATTACGTCCAGAGAAGGTAGCATTAACCTGACAGGAATTGTAAATATGCCACTCAATTTAGATACAGAGAAAGACATATTTACGCAAGCGATCGGAATAGAGTTTAACCCCAGAGGAGCCTATCGTTTTTTTCAATTCAATCTTGCCGAAATTAAAAATCAAATTCATCAACTCGACGACGTAATGGGACGGCCCGGCAAACAATTAGAAGAGTTAATTGCAAACACAACATCAGTACAGCAAAAAATTAATGTCGTGCAGCAGTTTTTGATTAAGGAACTGATGCAGAATAACGGTGATTTAATTTTTGAGTTTTGTGTTGACAGGATAATTTCATCTAAGGGACAAATAACGATTAAAGAGTTGGAGAAAAAAACGGGATATAGCAGTCGCTGGCTGAATATGAAATTTACAGATAAAATTGGAGTAAGTCCAAAAAATTTATCTTCAATCATCCGCTTCAGAGAATGTTATAAGGCTTTCACTTCAGAAAATCTAAGTAAGACATTGAGAAATGAATTTTATGCCTATTACCACGACCAATCCCACTTTATAAAGAACTTCAAGCACTTTACAGGACAGTTACCTTCCTCAATTGAACCGGCATTAAACGATTTTGGCCGAAAATTTTATGTGGTCTAAGCACTTCCGATTTTTACAATCAAAAATCTTTCGGGTTTCTCAACTTTGCCATATTAAATTAATCAAAAATGGAAAAGCAAAATTACCATTGCAGTATTACTGCACCAACAACAGCCCACAATGCATTTAAAAACATTTGCCATATTTCAGAATGGTGGGCATAAAAGTATGAAGGAAACTCAGAAAAACTGAACGATGTTTTAACCGTTCGCTTTTCAGACACCTGGGTTACTTTAAATTAACGGAAGTAGTGGCCGGCGAGAAAATTGTTTGGCACGTTACCGATTGCTTTCTTCATTGGCTCAAAGACAAAACAGAATGGAAGAATACAGATGTGGTTTTTGAGATTTCAGAGAAAGAAAATTCTACCCAAATAAATTTTACGCATATCGGGTTGTCTCCTGAAGTAGAATGTTTCGAAGTTTGCGTGAAGGGTTGGGACCAATATGTTAAAGGCAGCTTAGTAAAATTGTTAACTACCAGTAAAGGGCAACCTGATTGAACTGGATAACAAAAAGCAAATAACATAACATGACAAAAACATTTACAACAATTGCTTCAATAGCATTTATTTTATTATTAAATGCTTCGGGCAACCCACAGAAAATCAACAATCAATTACCAAATTCAAAAACAAAAGACGAAATGAACAATCAAAGTTTTACTACTACCATTTTGGTAGGGCAATCACCAGCTGAAGTTTTCAATGCCATCAATAATACTCGTGCCTGGTGGAGCGAAGATATTGATGGCAACACAGACAAACTCAATGATGAGTGGACATATCATTTCCAGGACAATCATCGCTGCAAAATGAAAACAATTGAAATGATTCCCGGCAAAAAAATAGTTTGGTTGGTTGAGGAGAATTATTTTAAATTCACTAAAGATTCAACTGAATGGACTGGCAATAAAATAACTTTTGAAATTTCAAAACAAGGCAACAAAACGGAGTTGGTTTTCACTCAATTTGGATTAGTCCCAACCTATGAGTGTTACAATGTATGCCGTGATGCATGGACAGGATTTATCCAAAAGAGTTTACAAAGTTTAATTACCACGGGTAAAGGGCAACTTACATGGTATCTTGAAAAACATTAACCATTTAGTCCTTTTTGACAGAAAGGCAAGCCCAATAAAATACAAATATTGTTAAACAACAAATCAGCAAAATGAAAGCAGTAGTCATTGGAAAACCATCAGGAGCATCAATGGAAACAATAATGTCAGTTTATCCGAGACATAAAGCGATAGTTGATAAATACATTGCCAAAGGTGAGGTTATTGGAATTGGACCATTTGGCGACAGGGGAAACATGGCAATATTCAAAACCCGCACAGCAGCCGAGGAATTTGTAACCGAAGACCCTTTCATACTTGAAGGGCTTGTAAAATCATTTGTTATTCGGGATTGGAATGATACCATGCTGCCTGAATAATTTCTTGAAAGAGAAGAAAAAATAAAATGACAAACAAAAGTTACACGGCCACTATAGAAGTTGCACAATCTCCCGAAGTAGTATTCAAATCTATTACAGAAGATGTGGCAAAATGGTGGGGTGGCAAAGACCTTAAGGGAAGCTGTATAAAACTAAACGATGAATTTATCATTCATCATCCGGGCGCACATTATTCAAAACAAAAATTGGTTGAGGTTATCCCTGATAAAAAAATTGCATGGTTTGTAGAAGAGAGTACCCTCCAATGGCTGAAAAAGGATAAGCACGAATGGACAGGCACAAAAATGATTTTTGAGATAACTGTCGAACCCGGTAAAACTGCACTTCATTTTACTCATGAAGGTTTAATTCCGGAAAAAGAATCTTATGAAAAGTGCACTCAGGGTTGGGGTATGGTTATTAATGATTGGTTATTCAAATTTATTGAGTATGGCGCTGCGCATTTTTACCGGTAATTAACCAAACTCTATACTTGTCTCCGGGCATTATATTCCCAATTGCAAAATAAGGAATGGCATCGAACTTTACTTTTTCAGACTTACCATTGATAGCAGTGCCGGTTAACTCATTTACTCCACCTGACAAATCAGGATTGAATGAAATTTTCATAGCACCGGTTGTATCGATTTTTAATTTATCCAGGTAAGAATTTTTATTGCCCTCCAAACTGTAGACAATTGGTCCGCTTGCAATCGCCACTTGTCCATTTAAGACCTTCACTTCTTTTCTCGCAGTGATAAAACGTGGTTGCATCGGCAACCCCAGTTGAATCTCATCGCCTTTTTGCCATGTCCTGTTGATGGTGACATAACCCTTTACCGGCACCACATTCACCGATTTGCCATTTACCTTCAGCGTCACCGGAGATTTTAAATCGGAAATATATAGTCCAAAAGGATTTTCCTTTCCCTGCGCCCAATTTGGGATCCTCACTTTAACCGGCAATGAGGCGGGGGTTTCGGGTGAAATTTTCAAACTCACTTTACCATCCCATGGATACCGGGTTTCCATTTTTAATGAAACCTTCTGATTATTGTAATCTAAAGTAGCTTCGTTGCCAACAAGAAGATTGACGTAGAGGGTATCTGAATTATAGAGGTAAATAAAATCCGGCATTTCGGAAACCATTTTCAAAAACATCGGCGGGCAGCAGGGGCAGTCGTGCCATTCCCACCGGTTATGATGTTCCGCAGTTAAAGGATTTTGATAAGTATAATGATCCCCATCTTCGGAAATACCTGTAAGAACATTGTTGTATAAAGTGCGCTCATATTCATCCATATACTTTCCATCACCCATCAACTGGTTCATGCGCTGACTAAAAAATCCTGCTCCAACGGCTGCGCAAGTCTCTAAATAGGCGTCGTTGGGCAGATAAAAATCCGATCCGAATTTTTCATCATTCGCGATTGCTCCTACGCCACCGGTAATAAACATGCGGTGCCCCACCATATTATCCCACAAGTTATTTGCAGTTTGAATGTACCTGGGATCTTTATTTTCAATTGCGGCAGTGGTTAGCCCGGTTGCCAGCAGCGTAGCCCGCACGGCATGACCTTCAATGGTTTTTTGTTCTAAAACAGGAATAGAGTCTTGTGCATAGTCACCCCAGGTAGGACGAAGATGGTCACCATATTTAGGATCATTATATTTATTTGCCCTGATCCAGTGCTCGGCGGAATCGGGACCCCAGGTACCCCATAAAGGAAGTCCGACATGATGCCCGCGGTCCTCAATCCAAAACTTTGCCAGGTCATAATAATGAGTTTCATTAACAGGAACACTGATTTTAGTTTTCAATCCCGGCTCCTGTTTAAAAAGCCAATATAACTTTATAGCCGCCTCTTCAGGACCGGAGTGCGCCGGAACTACATTTTTCTTTGGGGCAGGCCCCATATAATCATACATGTAATTGGCAAATTTCACGGCAACATTCAGCAGCTTTGTTTTTCCCGTCGCTTTATAATAATGTATTGCAGCCTCTATTAACATTCCTGCGTTATAAACTTCATGCTGCCATCGTTGTAATCCTCCATTAAATCCCCACCGGTGATCAGGTTCCATTAACTCAGTGTAGGTATTGAGGTATCCATCAGGATCACTTGCCTGGGCTGCTGCAATCCTGTCAATATACCCGTCGATCCTTTTTTCCAGGCCTTCATCCGGGTACCTCATTAGAAAATCGGCTGCTCCCCGGATTGTTTCATACACAAGACCATCGTACCATGGTGGGCCATTGTGTTTCCCGATTCCCCGCTTGCCCTGAGCAACCGAGTCGAAGTTGTTAAAAGCATTACGCGTGGCGCCCAGTTTTTCAAAATCCTTTTCTAAAGATGAACTTGCCTGCGGATGATAATTACCTTCAAATTTGTTGAATACATCATTGACTGTTGTGGTCCGCCATTTTTCGAACTTTGGCCCCCAAAATGAATCCATTATTTTCACCTGCGCTATCCCATTGGTTGGATCTGAAGTGGGCTGTTGTTTATAGGAAACAACTATCAGCAGTAAAGCGATAGCTAAAAAAATTATTACAAGGCGTCGTAATTTCATTTTTAGAATTAGGTGAAAGGTTCGCAATTAGTATATGAAAGCGGCCTCGAATAAAAAGTGCTAGAAAATTTCAA
>JBDTWP010000360.1:0-7437 GCA_040006615.1 Ferruginibacter sp. | reverse complement strand
AGACTTTGACAGATTTATCACTGGAACAGGAAATAAAAGTTTTCCCATCCGGATGAACAGCTACTCCATTAACGGAATTGCTAAGATTGCTGATTAACTTGGGATTACTGTTGATTACGACCTGGCAGCTTAGTAATCGCCAGGCACAGGAAGCCATCCGCACTTTGCCCACGCCTCATTCCTGCGCCTAACGTTATAGCACTGCGCCTGGAACATGGATGGAAGTTTTTTCTTTTTATTCTACACTACCGCACCTAACGAGACAATTTTTTATTGTTGAGGTTGCCTTGAACATTTACAATTTAATAAAGTTTCTGGTTGGTCAACTGTCTTATCCTTCTTATAAATAGTAAATTCTAATCGTTTTAAAAATGACTTACCTATACGTTGTCCGCTTCTGATTTTTTGATTCTCCTTAACAGCAATTATATTTAAATTCTCATACAAAAAATTATACTGAGAGGAAGTAATGAAAATATTATAAAGACTATCTTCGGTAATCATTATTTTTTTAACTTTCCCTTCAGTACAAGATACTACCTCGTCATTAATTCCTGTAATTATAATTGAGTTTCTTGGGTCTATGATTTCACCATTTATACTGTACTTCTTTAATTTAATATAACCTTTACTCATAGGACAAACAAATTTATTTTTAGCAATATTTGCATTTTGAAACGTAAATATTATATACACAAACAACCCCACCAGTTTTAATGTATTCATAAAATTTATAAGTTATTTTTTTTCTTATATTCTTCTTCTATATCAGCAGCCTTTATTTTGGCATCTTTTTCATGCTTTCTATCTGTAAGTTTCTTATTTAAACAATGCTTCCATTTTTATTTCATGCTGAACAAGGCCCGGATAGTTCATTGCATTTTTTATGCCCTGTGTTGTTATCATAGTCAGGAATAGGGTTTTACGGGTTTGGGAATTATCGCGAAAGACTTTCAATTTATTTTCAAGTTCTTTAGCATAACTTTTAGAAATCACATACTCATTAATAGAGAATTTCATTTCACAGATATTAATACATAAATCCTGCCTGTCAATCAGTAAATCAATTTGCGTACCCTGTTCGCCTTTTTGAGGCCTGTACCGCCATATGGATATTTCAGTGTGAACGCCCTCGATTCCCAATGCTTTTTTAAGCTGTAAGCCATGTTTCATACAAACACTTTCGAAAGCGGTTCCGCTCCAGCTTTTCCAGGAAGTTCCTGTCGAAAACCTCGTCCAGCTACCCGGGCCTTTAAACTTGCCATTCTCTATAAATTTTACATAAAAATGTGAATACTCATCCGTTAATTTATAGATACTGTCTTTGGCTGTTCTGTCAAAGGGGATATAGGGTGTAATAAAGCCCGATTCTGAAAGTTCTTCCAGCATTTGCGTTGTTCCCCCACCGGAAGTTAATTTGCATGTTTCAATAATCGCGTTGCGGGTCAGGCCAGTCCCTCTTTTTGCAAGCGCCCTGATAACCTCCATGTGGTCTCTGGCATTATCAAAGAGTGAATGAAACAGGTTTTTAAATTCCTGGTGCAACAGCCCGTCTTTTGTGAAACAGGTCCTGTCAATTGCCTGTATGGAGCTTTCCCCCGTTTCAATTTCTTTCAGGTACTGTGGAATGCCACCCATGACCATATAAAGCTGAAGGATCTGGTATTTGTCAAGGTTTACCCTTCTTTCTTTTAGAAATAATTCTGTTTCACCGATGGTAAAAGGTAAAAGCCTTATTTTCCTGGTTACCCTGTTATGCAAACCACCCCGGTTATTAATTATGTTTTCTATCATCCAGGCAGCGGCCGAACCACAAATGACAACTACAAGATATTTTTGGCGGGACGCCCACATATTCCAGAAATTTTCAAATGCCTGCATAAAGCCAGAACGCGGTGTGTTAATCCAGGGGAACTCATCAAAGAATATTACTTTCCTTTGTCTTCTTATTATAGGGGTTAGATGATCTGTCAAAACCTTGAAAGCTTGTATCCAACTGCTGGGTTTTGACAGGGGAAAGCCGGCAGCTTTAGACAATGCCTCGTTGAAATTTTCTAGTTGTTGTTCAAGAGAAGCGTCGTGAATTCCTGAAAATTCAAATGCCAGTTGCTTTTCAAAAGCATTGCGTATCAAAAATGTTTTGCCAACCCTTCGCCGTCCGTATAGGGCTACAAGTTCCGGCTCTTCAGATTTTATTATCTTGGATAATAAGACTTGCTCAAGGGCTCTTCCTATTATTATGGTCTCCATCGGTTCAAGGTTTATATACTGCCAAATATAGTAATAAAACCATAGTTTTGGCGAATTATAACTATTTTATATCCTGCCAAATATACTACAATAAACACAGTTGTGGCGAATTATAATGAATTGGATGGTACAGCCAGGTCCTTTACAAGTGTGGAAGGCAATATACTCATACTCGCATTAATTATAACCACAACAAATGGAACGATTATCTATTGAATCGCTATGTTAAAATCTTAAGAGTGATCGTTACACAAAAACTAACCATTGTTGTAACGGTACCCCATGATGGTGTTTTTGATTTTACCCCACTATTGATATTTACAAGAATAGTTAGCAATATTCCCCCTGGCCCGGGAATGAGACATGGGAACTTTTTCAAAGCCTTCCCGTGCCGAAGTAAATAGTAGCAAACTCAGAAGAAGCAAAGCCAAAATTTTCTACCTCAAGCTATTAATGTTTCTACGAACTAAGGAAAAGCCAAAGAACATTGCGATTCGCGAAAAGAAATCAACAAATAAATTAGACCAACTATGAAACACCTCCCACTCCAGGAACATATTCAGTTCAAGTATTGAAAACCATTTATTCTACCAAAAATAGTTACAGTTATTAGTAGCAAATTAGTTTTTATAGAAGGTACCAGTGGTAGTATGCAGAAATAAAAAACAAATAATTCCACAAAGTTACGGCCAGCCAAAAAAAAACAAAATAAACCAGGCTAATCAAGTTGGCTCAACATCATCTCATCCGCTCTCTTTTTTTTTCAGCCTCGGTTTCACCTCACGAACCGAAAAAGGCATTCTTGTTTGTTGCTTTATTATCGCTTTTGTTCTCATTATTATTCTCATTCAGGGTTACTGTTCCTGGTATTTAAGTTGCCATCTGGTAAGTTTTATCATTATCATCCAGGTCATTCATTCATTGATATACTCCCTTTTTAGGGGGTATTTTTTCAGTCTATTGCCGGTGTCTTTTCACCGGTCATATCTTTTAGGTAACTCCGAAATTAGATTCACCGCTGGCAATGACATCCCCCTGCGACTAATTGTTATTTCTAATATGAATTGATTTCTCCTCCTTCTCTGCGTTCGCCGACCACCCCCTCCAGGAGATAAATTTTCTATTTATTAGGAATCTAAAGGTCATCATTTCTCCACTCATCGTTCAGGCTAACAGTAAAGCCTCTGGGCCACCTTCTCCATCCTGAGCGTAGTCGAAGGGCGCTTTGCTCATTCCGAAGGGAGCCTTTCGGCAATCAGCAGCTTGCTCCGATTGCCCCAACGGCAACATCGCGGTAGCTAACCTCGAGGCCTGGCCGGGAAGTTGCCGGCAAACGCTTCTCCGCTTCGAATTGAATTTGCAAGGTAAAATGGTCTCACTCCGGCTTAGTCGGTAAGTGGATGCGCCAAACCAATGCCGCCATTACAATTTTTCTTTTTCTGTACTTTTATGGAAATTGTAAAGGCGGGATGCCCGGAGCCTGTCCCGATAAATATCGGGAGGCGCTCCGCAGTTTGTCGCACTACTTGCAGCTTCTTCAGCCTTCGTTCTTGCAGCTTCTGTGTCCTTCACGCCACTTCGTTCATTCCTTCCTCGTTCCGCTCCATTACACTTCGGTCGTAGCTCAGGAGTTTGCTTCAAGGCTGAGCATACCGTAACCTGTCACAAGCCCACTGCACCTGGATGCCCGCCTTGAAGAATTCCATCCCTACAATACTCCCTTCGTTCCATTATGCTCCACTATGTCATACATTCACTTCAATAGCGTTCAGTACACCACCCACTCCCTCTGTTATTGTGCTCGCCTTGCGACCTGCCCCGGCTGCGAGTCTCATGGCTTTTGTGGCCGCCACACAAGACCCGGGCAAAACAAAAGCAGACTCCAAACCCATGCGTCTCACTGTTGCTGTCTATCGCCCCCGCTGGCGCGGTGGCTCTCTATCCGGCATCGTGGCAGGCACTCGCAAGCAATTCAGTCGTGCCTCCTCCACGCCTTGACGGCGAGCAACCCGGCTTCAACCCCGACAAGCTTGTGGAGCGGCTCGACTTCTTTTTGGCCGCAGCGCTATTACCTTTCTGCCGATGCAAATTCATCTACCAGTCCGTTATTTTAAAATACACGATTTTCCAGTTGCAATATTCAAACTCTTTAATTATGTTTATAGCAGTATATTATTCAAATTCTATTGATTATGGTCTAAATAAAAATGGAATATACAAATCATGTTCATTTAAAAATTGGATTGACGCCTATTTTCTATTTAAATAACGAATATCACTCACATTTGAAATCATTAAATTATAACAATGGGAGTTGGTCGGCTATTACGTAAATAAATGCGTTAGCGGTAATGCTTAAACGACAGCGTTAACATTAACTTGCTTTAACCAATATAAACTCTCCTTAATTTTATGAAACAAAATAAAACCAGGGAATTCATTGATCATATAATACCTTGTTTCTTTTGTCGCTGTCTTTTTTCTCATTGATAAAATATACAGATAAAAAAAGTCATTACAGTAAGGACGGAGACAAGCCTTGTTCTTCGTAATGTTAGAAAATTTAGAACTATAGAGTTGTTATGCTTCGTTTACAAAGAAGCATAGGCTCAGGGAGACGTTCAATAACAACTACTATCGAATAAAGTACTGTACAGATAAAATTATTAACAACTCCCCACCGAAACAATTTACTCTTCATTTCAAATTGATATTATTTCTTATACCACACATAATAGAGAACAATAAATACGAATAAAATGAACTACGGCAAACATGGGGTTTACCAATAGAAGGGCTGGACGCTGTCAGCTTCGGTTGTAGTCCGCTCAGCTTCAGTTCCAGCTTGTCGTTAATAATTTGGCTTTTAGATGTTATCTTCAACTTTAGTTTTTCAATCGGCTTAGGTTAAGGGCAGATGAATTTCAAATCCCCTGCCATCGCCAAGCTCTGTTCATAAAACGACCATTTTAATTTTCCAACCACGTATCAATTAATCTACTTTGTATTTTCATTATTAGCCATCCACATATATAGTCTGGGCGCTTCTTTATTACAATTCTTCAACAATTTGATTCCTTTATCCACCTCCCATTCAGAGCCATAATGTATTCAGGCAGGTTTATCCTGGACAGTTATATTCTTCCACTTTGTTTGCAAAAAAAATATGATGCCATCCGCATTTTTTAACTAACCATGTTTGCCCCACAACTCCAAAGGGTTTTCTTGGAAAAATAAAAAAAAGTGAAGCAAGTTAGGCGGCTACCACAAACCCTGACTTTTAGCTGCAAAGAACTTCCGCCAAAAACCATAAACCCTGCCACCCCATAGGGGTACACTTTCATCACCATAATCGCTATATTTTCTTGCCCCTATGGGTGGGACAGCCACAGCACAAAGCCATCCTTTATTATTGCTTAAACCGATTGTAGTATGCTGCGTTGCTCTAAGGAACAGGGTGGTGAACGATGCAACAGGTGAGTCTGTAAGAACCGACGCTACAGAGAAGCGGCTTTGAGGTTTCGATAATTGCTAAGTGATGTAAAAAGAAATTTGCAAATGATTTTTTCAAGGAGTTAACAGTCGCTAGTAATTGCCAGAAGTGTTAACTGCATCCCGCATAAAGTCGCCGGGACTTAAAGGTAGGCTCATACAACCTTCATCCGGAGACCTTCTCCAAATGGAGCAGGTGGCCGCGGGCCGGATGAGGCGACGGAACTGGAGAACCTTCCGTGGTTGAACATGCCAGCGTTGGGTAAAACCGTTTGAAGCACAACATGCCAGGATCTACAAACGGGCATAGAGTACAAGGTAGCAGGCGGAGCACTCGTAAGATGCAATAGTGCTACACAAACAACAACAGGGGCGGATGTACCGTATTAGGATGATAGCCGGGAAAGCCGGAAGGAACAAAGGGGTACATCGGATATAAAAACTGGTGTACACAAAACAAGAGCAAGCGATGATTGAACTGACTATCCAAACATTTGGTTAGCGCAAGCCTTCTAATTGGTCGAGGCATCTTTAAGAGCCATATGATCCAATAGCTATCGGATCGAGCGGTTCACGAATGGTTCTGTTAGGAGTAGGTGGTGAAACTCCCCTTGCTTACTCAACTGTACGTTCGACCTTCGGTATCGTGTGTCCAACAGAATACTGCCCCTAATGAAATAGAGCGTGTGCCTGACTTACCGTGTTGATTCTTTGGGAGTGTGCACCTGATTAAGTAATGGTTGCGCAATTCATGAATGAAGAGGAAATAAGCCAATACAAAACGTAAAGATAAATGTTTGATCTCTATTAAAGTTCTTTGCATTTAGTACCGAATTTATTTTTCAATTTTAAACTCACCTTTTTCTAAAAACGCAGATTGCGCTTCATTACTTTCCGGAAATCTCCTTCTTAAAGAGCCATAATCTTTCACCATAACTTAGGAAAGAATATTAATTATTACCCGATTTGTTTTAATCTGCAGTTGCAGGGCTTATTACTGCTTTCACTTCTTCCACTTTATCTGCAGGAAAATTTGCACAACTTGAATGCTCCCTGATTACATCTTCACTTTCTGCTTCATGAACGCAATAAATTTTATTCTGGGTAACAAAGGATTCAACCCATTTGTAAGGCTTGCCTAATATGCGTACTACGGCTACTGAAGTTTTTGAAATGGCCTGTAATTCTTCAGCTGTCATGTTGCCTGCTCCGGGTAACTCTCTTTCGATGATAAATGTTTTCATTTTATAATTTTTTAGTTGAATACAAAGGTATTTTTAGAACCACAGACACAAATACAAGTTATCACCCAATTTATAAGTAAAACTCCCTATTTTAGAATCCCTAATCGGGTAGCCTCATTAACCGCTTTTGAGCGGGAGTTTACATCTAGTTTAAACAATATGCTGGAAATATGATGATCAACAGTTTTAGGGGAGATAAAAAGCGTTTCAGCAATTTCCTTATTCTGAACAGCCTTCTGTAATAGTTGAAGAACATCCAGCTCACGATTGGTTAGCTGTGCAGGATTGGTTTTTGTACTTTCTCTTAACCCCCTTGGAATTTTTTTAATGCCTGCGGCCCTCATGGTCATTTTTGTTTTTTCATATACGGCATCCGCTCCTAACTGTTGAAAGATCGAAAGCGCATCTCTCTTATCATCATCACTGCCTTCAAATAATGCAAGTGCCTGCT
>JBDTWP010000359.1:0-7484 GCA_040006615.1 Ferruginibacter sp. | reverse complement strand
GTTTGCTTATCCATTGTAAGATATCATTAAAAGGTTATTTCAGGCTTTGAATAGAACACACATCATTCTATAAAATGAGCCAATTTTTTCAAGGGCTTCACCCTGTGCTATTGTATTTCGCCCTGTCAGGGCTGGGCTGTTCAACTACCCGCAGGTTTCTTTCCTGCCATTCCACTAACTTTACTGAAGAGACATGAACAGGAGCCTTGAGCGATTAACCCTAGACTGCTAACTCTAAACACAAAACCATCAACCCTAAACTGTTTAATACACATCCTTTTCATACCTGCCCTCTTCTTCCAACTGCTCCAAATATTTTATTGCTTCTTCGCCGGTTTTGTTTCCCTGCTGCTCAATGATCCTGAGCAAGGTGTTTTCCACATCCACACTCATGGGAGTTTTTTTACCACACACAAAGAAATATCCGCCATTATTCAGCCATTCAAACAATTCCGGTGCGTGTTTCAACATCTTATGCTGTACATACAATTTTTCTTTCTGATCCCTGGAAAAGGCCAGGTTTACTTTTGTCAATACGCCAGTTGCATACCAGTTTTGAATTTCTGTCTGGTATAAAAAATCAGATGCAAAAAATTGTTCGCCAAAAAACAACCAGTTTCGTCCGCCGGCCCCGGTTGCATCTCTCTCCGCCAGGAAGGAGCGAAAGGCCGCGATACCCGTACCAGGCCCAACCATGATAATATCTTTATCCGCGGCTGGTAAACGAAATCGTTTATTCGGCTGAATAAAAAACTTTTGCTGATCTTCCACTTTTAACTGGCTCAGGAAATCGGTGCATAGGCCAAACTTCGTTTCATCATTGACAGTATAAACATCCTTCACTGCAACGATATGCACTTCTCCCTCATGTGCGGCTGGTGAAGAAGCAATGGTATATAACCTTGGTGAAATGGCATTCATTTTCAAAATGATCTCTTCAAATTGTATTGGGTCCTTTACCGGGTATATTTTCAGGAGGTCCAGGAGGTTCATCTTCGTTGCAGGAATTTCCTGTTGGGTAATTTCCGCATACTGCTTAACCAATCGTTCCGTTAAATGAATAACATTTATTTTATACTTCAACAGGTCGTAAATAGTAAAATCTTCGTTTTTGAATTTGATCATTTTGCCCGCATCCGCACCGGTAGCGGCAATGATCGCCTCCACCACGGCTCCAGGGTTTTCCGGCACGATACCGATTGAATCGCCGCATTGATATTCAAGTCCTTCCGCTGCTATTTCTATATGCCAGGTCTCTTTGTTGGAACCACGATCATTTAAGTTTATTTTAGTAATAACTGTGCCTGTATAAGCCTGTTTGCCTGATTTTTTCGCGACTACCGGGCTATCTGTTACCGGCGCCGCCTCTTTTGACAAATCCGATTTTTTGCTACTTAATTTTTCCAGCACGCCGTTGAACCATCCGTTTGCGTCTTCGTCATATTCAACATCGCATTTCTGCAACGGCGCTATACGAACTCCACCCAGTTTATTCAGTTGCTCATCAACCTCTTCACCGGTTTTACAATACAGCGGGTAGGAAGTATCGCCCAATGCCAATACGCTGTATTTCAGTTTGTTCAGCATAAAGCCATTCTGGTGAATATGATCATAGAATTTTTTCGCGGCAATTGGCGGTTCGCCTTCACCATGCGTACTTATAACAGCTAATAAATATTCTTCCTTTGGCAAATCAGTAAGACGGTACTGGTCCATTCCAATTACCCTGGCATGAATGTGATTTTGCTTTGCCTTCGATGCAAAATCAGTGGCAAGCCTTTTAGAATTGCCGGTTTCGGTGCCATACACAATGGTAATTTTATTTACAGGTGCGCCATCAACTTCCCGGGGAACTGACTGCCTGGTCTGGGCTTGAACTACACCATTCAAATATCCATTCATCCAGATTAGTTCCTCCTTACCGGAGTTGGTGATCAGATCAAGGAATATTTTAAATTTTGATTCTCCTAACATCTTGCTGTATTATAAACTGTTTTATTTCATAAAAATAATCTGGCTGTAAGTATCCACAAATTCCCGTGTTTACCAACTACGTAATATTTTATTCCGCCATTAAACAATGGTGGCGTCTATTAATGTTTCAAACTGGATATCTTCAACAGGTTTAAAATACTCGCCTTCTGCTACGGCATTTTGTAACCAGGCGAACTTTTCATGCAAGGCTACCACCTTACCGATAATCAACAAAGTGGGTGAAGCGTACACTCTTTCTTCAGGTTTTTCAAATTGATATAAATCAACAATATGAACCTGCTGAAATGGCGTAGTGGCCTGCTCAACTACAGCTAATAATTTATCCCTACCTATATTGTTTTTCACAAGGTTGCTGATCACAATGTCTACTGATTCGGAGGACATATAAAAGACCAGGGTATCATCCGTTTTTGCCAGATCCTTCCAGTGTGCTTCGGTGACCAAGTCTGATTTATAAAGCGTGAGCAACCGTACCGCACTTGAATATCCGCGTGCGGTTAATGGAATGCCCGTGCAGGCAGCGGCGCCCATCGCGGCTGACACGCCGGGTATGATCTCATAAGGAATATTATGGCTGACAATTGCCTCTAATTCATCCAGGATATTTGAAAATATGGAAACATCTCCGCCTTTCAACCTAACTACCAGTTTTCCTTCCTGTGCAAACTGCACTATCAATTCGTTAATACTATTTTGAGGCGTACTGAATCCCCTGCGGCACTGCTTTCCGACGTAAATTATTTCAGCAGTACTATTTACGTATGCAGCTAATATTTCTTTGCTTACGAGGCGGTCAGTTAATACCACGTCCGCCTGCTGAAGATATCGTGCAGCCTTCACCGTGATCAGCCCGGGATCACCGCAACCTGCACCCGCAAGTATCACTTTTCCTTTATGTAATGGCTGGTTGATGGTTAATAATTGATAATTGATAATTTGATAATTGATGGTTGATGGTAACGGCCTTTCTGCCAGTATGAGCTATATACCAGGAACTATTAACTATTCACTGTTTAAAACAACCCCTCGATGGATAAATATCTTTCGCCTGTATCATAGTTATAGGTTAATACCCTTGCGCCTTCCTGAATTTCCGGTAATTTTTTTGCCACCGCCGCAAGTGCTGCTCCTGTTGAAACTCCGGCTAAAATACCTTCCTCTTTAGCAAGTCTCTGCGCATATACCCAGGCATCCTCTTTGCTCACCTGGATCACACCATCCAGAATATCTTTGTTCAAAATGGAAGGGATGAAGCCGGCGCCAATGCCTTGTATCGGATGCGGACCCGGGGTACCGCCACTTAATACAGGAGATAATTCCGGTTCAACCGCAAATACTTTCAGGTTAGGAAAATGTTGTTTTAAGACTTCTGCCACACCAGTAATATGTCCACCTGTGCCTACCCCGGTAATCAAATAGTCCAACCCCTCCGGAAAATCATTTAGTATTTCCACGGCAGAGGTTTGCCTGTGTATTTCAGTATTTGCAGGGTTATCAAACTGCTGTGGCATCCAGCCGTGTGGTGTTTGTGCAACCAGTTCCCCTGCTTTTTCAATAGCGCCTTTCATACCTTTTTCCCGCGGCGTTAATACAAACTCCGCACCATACAGCGCCATCAGCCGCCTGCGTTCGATACTCATGCTTTCGGGCATTACGAGGATAATTTTATATCCTTTTACCGCAGCTACCAATGCCAGTCCAATTCCCGTATTGCCGGAGGTTGGTTCAATGATAACACTGTCCTTATCCAGTAATCCTTTTTGTTCCGCATCCTCTATCATTGACAATGCAATACGATCCTTAATACTGGCACCGGGATTTGCTTTTTCCAGTTTGATCCAGACTTCATGTTTGGTACCAAATAAGTTATTGATACGCACATGTGGGGTGTTTCCGATTGTTCCTAAAATGTTAGTTGCTTTCATATATGTGTTTTATTATTTAACAGGTTCAAATTTTTAATCTATTTGACCTCAGCCGCGACCTTTAAGGGGGCACTAAATCACAAAATTCAATACATCCTCCGAAGGATTTTTGTCACGAATGTTTATTTCACTTTTATGATAAACGATTGAATTAGGCAATACGCTATTAGTAAGCCATACATTACCACCAATCACACTATCATGTCCAATGACGGTTTCGCCACCCAATATAGTTGCCCCCGAATAAATGATCACATTATCTTCTATTGTCGGGTGCCTTTTTGTTTTCGCCTCTTCCTTGTTTACGCTTAATGCCCCAAGCGTAACACCCTGGTATATTTTTACCTGGTTACCGATCACGGTGGTTTCGCCAATCACGATACCGGTACCATGGTCAATAAAAAAGGACTGCCCTATTTCTGCACCCGGATGAATATCAATACCAGTTTTACTGTGAGCATATTCTGCAAAAACCCGGGGTAGAATTTTTACGCCCTGCTTCCAAAGCTGATGGGAAAAACGATACACCGCTGTCGCATAAAAACCGGGATAAGCTACCAACACTTCTTCAAGTGATTCGGCAGCGGGATCAAACTTCAACACTTCCTCCGCATCTTTCTGTAAAGCCACGTAAATATCTGACACGTCCTGGAAAAAATTATTTGCTATTTCCTGGGTCCTGTCCTCATCAGCCATTACATCATAAATCAAAGTTGATAAATGACTATTGTATGATTCAAATTCCTTCATCATCTCATAAACGGAACGCTTCTTTTGTTTTTCAGGAATAAATAAAAACTCAAAGAACCCGTCAATAAACTCCCTGGACATTTCCTTATCGGGAAATGAAGTTGTTGATTGCTGGTGATGCGAGTGTAGCTTTTCTATGAAGTTCGATATACTCAAATTGGTTAATGGTTGATGGTTTGATTGTTGATGGATGATTTTTAAATGCTCACGGCAGAGTTTGCTCAAAAATGAAAACTGGTACACTTAACTTAAGGCCTTTAGGTTAAAGCCTTTCGTCTCTAACCACTAACCTTCAACTTTCAACTATTAACCTTCAAGCTTCTTACTGTATCATACACGCTCCCACGGTTACATTACTTGTTTCATCAATTAAAATCGCTCCACCGTTTACCCTCAGATTTTTATAGGAATCAAAAGGAACGGCTGATGCTGTTTTTATTTTTACTTTAATGATATCATTTAATTGTGCCTGCTCCGGGGCGGGCTCTTTAAGCAAAGAATTTACATCCAGTTTGTATTCGATATCTTTTACCACAGCTTTTACTACGCGGCTGTTTATCTGAAGCAAATATCTGTTGCCTGTTCTTAATGGTTTGTTACCCATCCAGCACAGTAATACATCCAGTTCATTTTCCACGGAAGGAAGATTGTCAATTTTTACTATCACATCTCCCCTGCTGATATCAATATCGTCGTGCAAATGCAACACTACGCTTTGCGGGGCAAAGGCTTCCTCTACCTGCTGGCCGCCAATTTCTATGGCACTGATAGTGCTTACCAGCCCCGACGGCTGAACGCTGACCTTATCACCTTTTTTATAAATCCCGCTGATAACTTTTCCGGCATAGCCGCGGTAATCGTGCAATTCTTCAGTCTGGGGACGAATCACATACTGTACCGGGAATCTTGCATCAGTGTAATTTATATCATTAGCCACTTCTACATTTTCTAAAATGTGCAACAGCGAGTCACCTTCATACCATGGGAAATTGGGAGATTTCCCGACAACGTTATCACCATTAATAGCGCTGATGGGTATATAAGTAATGTCCTTCAACCCCAATGTGGCGGCAACCGCTGAGTAATCAATCACAATATTATTATACACATCCTGCGCATTATTTACCAGGTCCATCTTATTAATTGCCACAATCACGTGTGGCATATTTAATAAAGAGGCAATGATAGAGTGACGCCTTGTCTGTTCCGACACACCATTACGGGCGTCTACCAGGATTATGATCAGATCCGAATTGGAGGCGCCCGTCACCATATTACGCGTGTATTGTGTGTGACCTGGCGCATCCGCAATGATAAATTTCCGGTTAGGTGTAGAAAAATATTTATAAGCCACATCAATAGTGATGCCCTGCTCTCTTTCAGCACGCAGGCCATCGGTCAATAAAGCCAGGTCAATTTCACCGTCTTCCTTATTCCTGCTTTGTTTTTCAATTGCCTCCAATTGATCGATCATGATAGATTTGCTATCATATAATAGACGACCGATAAGGGTACTTTTACCATCATCTACACTTCCGGCAGTTATAAATCTTAAAATATCCATAATTAAATCTCACTGAAATTAAAAATTAAAAATGTTTTCAAATAGAAAACAGTCGTCTTAGCTTCTCTTCGGTGAGGAGAGTCTAAAAATAGCCGCCTTTTTTCCTGTCTTCCATCGCTGCTTCGCTCACTTTATCATCTATTCTTGTTTCGCCACGTTCGCTTGTTTTGGTAGCAATAATTTCCTTAATAATATCATCAATATTCGATGCTCCTGATTCAACAGCAGCAGTACAGGTCATATCACCAACTGTTCTGTACCGAACTTTTTTTATGGACACTTTATCACCGGGATCCAGTTGAATGAATTCAGAGGTCGCCACTAACTGTCCTTCATATTCCAATACTTGCCTGTCATGGGCAAAATAAATGGAAGGCAAATCAATTTTATTCCTGCGAATATAATTCCAGATATCCAGTTCCGTCCAGTTGCTGATGGGAAAAACCCTTACATTTTCTCCTTTATGAATTCTTCCATTATAGGTATTCCATAATTCAGGGCGCTGTAACTTCGGGTCCCACTGCCCAAACTCATCTCTTACAGAAAAAATCCTTTCCTTGGCTCTCGCTTTTTCTTCATCCCTGCGGGCCCCGCCAATACAGGCATCAAACTTAAACTCTTCTATAGTATCAAGTAAAGTAAATGTCTGGAGTGCGTTTCTACTGGCAAATTTTCCTTTTTGCTCGGTAAGATTTTTTTCCTTAATTGTATCAGCCACTTTTCTTACAATCAGCTTTTCGCCGATCGAAGCAGCCAGTTCATCCCTGAAATCCAGGGCTTCCTGGAAATTATGCCCTGTATCGATATGCAACAATGGAAAAGGAAACTTTCCCGGACGAAAGGCTTTTAGGGCCAGGTGTACCAATACAATCGAATCTTTTCCCCCCGAAAACATTAAAGCCGGGCGTTCAAACTGCCCTGCAACCTCCCGAAAAATATGGATGGATTCTGATTCCAACAGGTCCAGGTAATCCAGGCGACGATAAGAGTCGCTCCTTTCACCCGGCGGCAAATGTTGATAATTTACTGAATCTGATTTTTCGTTAATCATTTAATTTCTATTTTATGAAGGTCGATCGCGTAATTTGAAAAATCTATAAATACCAGGTGTCTTAAAGGGCTTTTTTAGCTTTTGGTGTAGCCAGGGTTGTCGCTTCATTGACATGTATTCCACATTCCTTTTTATCTGCATCTTCCCACCACCACCTGCCTGCCCTGAAATCTTCTCCCGGTTGAATGGCCCTTGTACA
>JBDTWP010000358.1:0-7485 GCA_040006615.1 Ferruginibacter sp. | reverse complement strand
TCCTGCATTTACGTTGCCCGGGGGAAGCGATTATCTTTGTCATATCCGGGAACTTTGTTTTTATTATACCATAACGGTAATGTTTAATCACATATTCTTTCCCGATTGCCCCTTGTATCATTCTTTGAATAAATGATAATTTGACTCTATTTTTCATAACATTTTTGTTTTCTATTTGCAATATCTGAAGTCTTAACCGAATTTCAAAGGGAGCGGGCCAGTATTGCCGCTTATTGCCGCTTTTTGCCACATTATCGAGAAGGGCCACCGGGAAGACAGGGATGGTTTTACTATATGACAGGCATAAGGCAGGTATATGGCAGGTATATGGCAGCTACGAAGGATGCGATTTTATTTGCCGGCAACCCCGGCAGAATTTTTAAGGACCCGCCGGCGATTGATTTAAGAAAATTTTCGCACCCGCCGCCAGGGTTTACAACCGCTGACGGAGTGGTGCATTGCTCATATTAAGTCGGGCAACAATGGCGTATATATAATTCATCCTGCTCCGTGGGTGCAACAAAGTAGTATACTCCCCATTGGCTGGAAGTGGTTTCATAAATTGCCTCCAGCTTTAGCTGGAGGAACAAATTTATTCGTTCCTGGCTTTAGCCAAACCAACCAGGAAAATGTTTAAATTAAATTCGGCTAAAGCCGTAGCGTATTGCATTTTTCATTATCCACAGGCTAAAGCTGTGGCAATTCAATTCCAGCCAGTGCCCTCCGGCTAAGGTTCATATGATATTCGCCAGACAGGTCATTTAACCAGGGTTAGATTTCCCGGTACCAGGAAAAACTTGCCTGTCATAACAGTGAATTTCACACCCGGATTGATTGTGTATGGAATATTCAGAACACATTTGGCTCCGGCAGGGGGATCAATTATTATTTCACTCCCGTTGGAAAGTAAGGCGGGTGGTATCGTATTATTGCTCCAGTTGGACGCTATATTCCAGTTCCCGTTGCCGGAAAAGGTATAGATCACAGGAAAAGTTGCTAAGCAAAAAGTGAGATCAGGGCCCGCAATATATCTTTCTTTTGCAGGAATAGTTTCGGCGTTTAAAATATTAGGAATTCCTACCGGTGGCCAGGAAGAAGAAATATTCCAAAATGCAGGAATACTGTTGTAAATATATGATTTGCCAGGAGCTGTTGTAATGACTGACGGGATGATCGTATCGTTTTTGTTATTACCATATTCCAGGTTCCCGTTACCTCTTAAAAAATAATTTCCTTTACCAAATCCGGTCCCTGTTATTTCGTTGCCTATTATATTGGTGCTATCACCAGCACCCTGAGTAATGATAATTCCATATGATTCCGCCCTGTTTCTGAACATCGTATTGTAGGGACCATTTATACCGTGTGAAGCATCTGCAAATATATTCTGCACGATGTTACCTTCGAATAAATTTAAGTAAGGATAATTGCCATGCAAAACAATGTCGCCGGACAGATCACCCGGCAGGGAGTCAGATTTGAATGGCTCAAGGGAATAATTATAATCAAAGACATTCCCGTTGGCACCAGATTGCAGTAACATAGCATGGCGCAGGTGTTTGAATATATTGTTCCCGATTAAACATTCCCCTGATGTATACTCGCATGAAATTCCATATCCTTTGCCGCCGGCACCGAATGCAAAAGCGCCATGAAAATAACAATTTGTAACTTCAATATTGGTACTGCTGGCAATTTGAACATGAGCAAAATTGCAACTGTCACTTTCAACTCCCTTTACCCAACATTTTGCTGCATTTGAAAAATATATATTGGATGTCTGCTGACCGGTGGAATCAATTCTTTTTATTTTCAAACATTCAATCCCGACTCCCGTAGCCATCATAAGTCTTCGGATCTTGGGTGCATCTTTCAGCAAATAATTTCTGCGCAAAGCATTTGAAAAATAAATGGTATTCCCTGAAATATTTTTAATATGAATAACCTGGCCAACTGATTCCAATGCCCATTCATCATTGACAAGGGTTGAATCATTTTGATAAATTTTTACATAGTCGTTTACCTGGAATAAAGATGCGTTTTCTACCGATAGTGAGGACTGGTCCTTCAATACAGATGAAGTGATCTGTGCAACAGTAGTTGATGAATTACCGGCGATGGTGATTAAATTATTTATTCCTGCCAGATTGAACTGCAAGGTGGTATGGGTTGCTCCCTCCCCTTTTAGGACCAATCCGCTTCTAAGCCTTATCGGCGAATTGAAAAGGAATGTGCCGGCAGGGAAATAAATAGTCCCGTCTTGATTGGTCAGACTTTCTATGGCATTTTGCAATGCAAGATCGTTGGCTGTTACCCCATCCGCAAATCCACCATAATCGGTTATGTTTTTTACAACCGGGTAATTCGGTATAGTGCCATGATAACCTGCCAGTGTCCAGTCAGCACTGCGGGAAGCAGGAATAACCTGTGACAAGGCACAGCAGGTAATTATTGCCAGGGAAAAACTTGCAATAAAGTATTTACACTGCGGCATTTGTTTCTTCAATTGGTGTGGTGAACATTTAGTTATGCAACATATTGTTCTAAAATAAAAGTCATACAATCATTATTCAGTCTATTTAATTTATATGGTGCATTGTACCAGATTGTGATGATTTCATATCTTTTCCAACCTACATTCCTTCCCTGACGGGACGGGTCACGGATTGCGATTATTCTTTTGCCACTGACATATCGTCCCTACGGGACGGACTGATACGTGATTGATTTCTTCTACCCACATATCATCCCTACGGGACGGAGTGCAACACTACCGATTTGTTCTTCCCGCATATCGTCCCTACGGGACGGACTAACACGTAATTGATTTTTTCTACCCACATATCGTCCCTACGGGACGGACTGACACGTGATTGATTTGTTCTACCCACATATCGTCAGTACGGGACGGACTGACACGTGATTGATTTGTTCTACCCGCATATCGTCCCTACGGGACGGAGTGCAACACTACCGATTTGTTCTACCCGCATATCGTCCCTACGGGAGGACGGATTCGTAATTGATTTTTTCTACCCACATATCGTCCGTACGGGACGGACTGACACGTGATTGATTTGTTCTACCCGCATATCGTCCCTACGGGACGGACTGACACATAATTGATTTGTTCTACCCACATATCGTCCCTACGGGCCGGACTAACTCGTAATTGATTTTTTCTACCCGCATATCGTCTCTACGGAACGCACGGACTCGTAATTGATTTCTTCACACCAGAATATTTTTTATGAGGTAAATTTACTCAATAAATTAAAATAGCTTTTATGGCAGAGACCAGCCTTTTGAGACAGCAAAGCGGCTTGACAGGATTGGAGGTTTTTTGCGGTTTGGAAGGTGAGACAAACTTCGTTGTGAAATGCATTATATAATTTAGTACAATCCTGCTTACTAATTATAAAAACCCAAGTTCCAGTTTTGCTTCTTCGCTCATCATTTCTCTGTTCCATGGCGGATCAAAAGTAAGCATCACATTTACATCGGTTATCCCTTCAATACTACGAACCTTGTTATCTACCTCCATAATGATTTCCCCGGCAACCGGGCAGCCGGGTGCAGTCAATGTCATTTTTATATTTACAAAGCCATTATCGCTGATATTGATTTCGTACACCAATCCCAGTTCATAAATATCCGCAGGCATTTCGGGGTCGAAGACCGTCTTCAATATTTCTATGATCTTTATTTCCAGGCTTATCTTATCTACCATATCACATCAATTTACATTTGCCTTAGATTGCAGGGCAAGCGCATACATTTTCATTTGTTTTATCATCGATAATAACCCATTGGAACGGGTCATGGAAAGATGTTCTTTCAACCCGATCTTATCAACAAAATAAAGTTCAGCACGTACAATTTCTCCCGGAGTGTGATTTGATAAAATCCGGACCACCATGCTCACCAAACCTTTAGTAATTATAGCATCGCTGTCCGCGCTGTATTCTACAAGGCCATTTTTGAAATCAGCGTGCAGCCAAACTTTTGCCTGGCATCCCTTAATAAGGTTTTCGTTCTGCTTATACTGTTCTTCAATCAACGGCAGTTCCCTGGCCATCTGTATAATGTGCTCATATTTTTCCATCCAGTCACCAAAGAGTGAAAATTCCTCAACCAATTCGTCCTGTATTTCGTTGATGGTCATGTGTTCGGTTTTCGGTTTTTTGTTTACTGTTTATTACTACAGCATTCCTTTAAATGGGCGATTTAATTTTTGTAGTTGCCATGAATTTTCAACCAGGAAGCATGAACTAAGTCCCTAACATGGAGACAGCTTTACGCAGGGCTTCCGTCAAAGAATCAATTTCTTCCCTGGTATTATAAAAAGCGAAGGAAGCTCTCACCGTGCCTGGTATACCATAAAAATCCATCAATGGTTGTGTGCAGTGATGCCCTGTGCGAACAGCAATACCCAGTTGATCGAGAATAACGCCTACGTCATATGGATGTATGGTATCAAATATGAAAGATACTACGCTTGCTTTTTTTTCTGCCGTACCGATAAGCCTTATTCCATCAATGCCGGATAATTTGTCGGTGGCATATTCCAGCAATTCATGTTCATATTGCTGAATATTTTCTAACCCTAATTCGCTGATATAATCAACTGCGGCACCCAAACAAATGGCGGCTTCAATATTCGGCGTGCCTGCTTCAAATTTAAATGGCAATTCATTGAAAGTGGTTTTTTCAAAACTTACGGTCCTGATCATTTCTCCCCCACCCTGGTAAGGCGGCATTTGATTCAGCCAGTTTTCTTTGCCATACAAAACACCAATACCAGTAGGGCCATACATTTTATGGCCGGAGAAAGCAAGGAAGTCTGCATCTAATTCCTGTACATCAACTGGCATGTGCTGTATCGCCTGCGCTGCATCGAGGAGAACCGGAATATTTTGCCGGTGCGACAATTCAATGATCTCCCTTACGGGGTTAATGGTACCCAATGAATTGGAAACATAGGTAACTGATACCAGCTTTACCTTTTCATCCAGCATTTCTCTAAATGCATCTAATAATAACTCTCCTTTTTCATTGATGGGAATAACTTTCAGTTTCGCCTTTTTATCTTCACAAAGCAATTGCCAGGGAACTATATTTGAGTGATGTTCCAGGCCAGAAATAATGATAACATCCCCGGGCTGTACAAACTGATTTCCATAGCTATGTGCTACCAGGTTAATGGCTTCTGTAGTTCCCCTGGTAAAGATCACTTCATGGTCATGGGCTGCATTAATAAAACCGGCCAATTTCTTCCTGGAGGCTTCAAACGCATCGGTAGCTTTTTGGCTTAAATGATGCACACCGCGATGCACATTGCTGTTGAGATCCGTATAATAATGTTCAATCGCTTTGATTACCCGCCAGGGCTTTTGGGAAGTAGCCGCATTATCAAGGTACACCAAAGGATGACCATTAACTTTTGAACCAAGTATGGGAAAGTCTTTTCTTATCTTCTGTATGTCTAATAGTTCCTGTATTGCCGCAGTTGCTGTATTCATGTCTTACCTGTAAAAGTTTATTTATAAATGTTTTTTCAATCAACAAGTTTCCGCGATCAACGTGTTTCCCCGATCAAGATGTTTACGCGATCAACATATTTACCCGATCAGCATGTTTACCCGATCAGCATGTTTACCCGATCAGGGTGTTTACGATGGGCTTCACCCACCGCTATTGTATGACGCCCTTACAGGGCTGCACAGGCGAAAGACTGATTGTCGTTGAATTATGAAAACCTCCCCACCAACCTTCAACCACCAACCTTCAACCTTCTACCATCAGCCTACACTCCCAATCCTTCCTCAATCAATTGGTTTATATGTGCCTGCACAGCAGGAATGGGTATTTTTTCCGTAACATCATACGCAAAAGCATGAATCAACAACGCCTTTGCCTTTTCATCCCCTATGCCTCGTGCTTTGAGGTAAAACAGCGCATCTTCATTGAATTGCCCGATCGTGGAACCATGACTGCACTTTACATCATCAGCAAAAATTTCTAGTTGCGGTTTGGAATCAACCACGGCCTTATTACTCAGCATCAGGTTGTTATTCTTTTGAAAGGCATTGGTCTTTTGCGCATCTTTTCTTACTAATACTTTACCATTGAACACTGCAACGGCTTCATCTTTCATTACACCCTTGTATAATTCGTTACTGTAACAATGTGGTTTCAGGTGATCAACGATCGTGTGATTATCCACGAGTTGATGTCCGCCCGCAAGGTATAAACCATATAAATGGCTTTCAATGTTTTCGCCATCCAATGAAACATTCAGGTTATTTCGCAGCAAACTGCATCCCGGGAAGGATGCTTTGTAGTTATTGTAAAGGCTTGAAGCCTGCTGCACAATTTCCGTATGATAAATGTAGCTGGTATCTTCTTTTCCTGTCTGGATATAGTAATGCTGCATTTGTGCCTGCTCTCCCACTACTATTTCTGAAACATTATTTATGAAAACCTTTGCCCCGCCGGTAGCAGGGCCGCCTGCTGTTAAATAACTTTCAATAATGCTAATTTCCGCGCTGGCTCCAATTACATACAGATGCCGGGGTTGCACAAACAGGTTGTTATCTGAAGAAACGATGTGTAAAATATGAATTGGTTTATCAACAATCGCCTTGTTTTTTATTTCAAGGAATAATCCATCACGGAATAAGGCTGTATTCAATGCAGCAAAATGATTTTTATCCAACGCAATGTATTTTCCGAAATGCGCTTTGAATGCTGGTTGATTCATCGCTCCTGAAATAGAAGACAGAACAATTTCCTGGCCGGGAATCGTGTCGGACAGACCGGGTTGATACAGACCATTCACAAGCACGATTTGGTAACAATCCAGTTTTTTTATTTTAGCTTTTGCTAATGACTCTTCATTAATCGTCATTGGTTCATCTTCCGGTTCCGTTGTGAAATCATCCTTTAAAAAAGGGGCAACATTAATATATTTCCAGTCCTCCACTTTTGTATTTGGGAAACCAAGTTGCCTGAAAAGTTCAAAAGCGCGTTCCCGGAGTAAATACAATTCCTTTGTTTCGGAAGACAATGACAAAATAGATCTAAGTTCGAAATCAGCAATGAATTGATTGTATAAAGAATTTGTTATTTGTTTGATCATGAATTTTATTTTAGGCAAGTTCCTTTTCCTTTGCTTCTTCCTTTAACCAGTCGTATCCTTTTTCTTCGAGTTCAAGTGCAAGTTCTTTGCCGCCCGTTTTTGCGATCTGGCCATTGTACAATACATGCACAAAATCAGGAATAATATAATCAAGCAGGCGCTGGTAATGGGTGATAAGGATAAATGCATTTTTATCTGAACGAAGTTTATTTACGCCTTTCGAAACGATCCTCAATGCATCAATATCAAGGCCTGAATCCGTTTCATCAAGTATGCCCAGTTTAGGATCCAGCATTGCCAGTTGAAAAATTTCATTTCTTTTTTTCTCACCACCTGAAAAACCT
>JBDTWP010000357.1:0-7489 GCA_040006615.1 Ferruginibacter sp. | reverse complement strand
ATTTTGCCCGGTTTTGGCCTGTTTTGGCCTGTTTGGAACGTATTTTTTCAGGCAGCTTGTTTTACTCTGGGTTTGTTCAGCGTTTGTTCAGCTTTTACTCTGCTTTTACCCTGGTTTTGGAAATTGGCCGGAAATGCCATAACGGCAGTTATTTAAAATAGCCCTTTCTTGGTAGAAGCCTTACCCGGCTTTGAGTTGTGAACTATCCCAGCTAATAACCAGGTATAACGCTGTATATATCTAGGGTCATGTCACAAAACACACCTCACTGTTTCGTAATGTAACCTCGTATTTGATCATGGTTTTTCTCTAAAGGCACATAATTATTCGTCATAGAATATTGACATGACACTAGCCATAAAGGCGAAATATAATAGCACAGGGTGAAGCCCTGTGAGAGCTTACAATTATTTGTTTTGGTCATTAAAATTTCTTTGTATGCCCATTTCCAATCCCCGCAATTCAGCCAATCCTCTCAGCCTGCCAATACCACTATATCCTGGATTGGTTTTCTTTCTTAAATCATCCAGCATCTGGTGGCCATGATCCGGCCGCATGGCGATATCTGTATTTCGTGAACGCATTACAGCTACTAGTTCTTTTACCACCCCATACATATCTACATCACCCCCGAGGTGATTGTCTTCATGAAAATCACCCGCCTCATTTCTTTTGGTGCTGCGCAGGTGTACGAAGTTAATTCTGTCAGCAAATTCCTTTACCATGGCCGGCAGATCATTATCCGGTCTTACTCCAAAGGAACCGGTGCAAAAACACAGGCCATTGCTGAGAGAAGGAACAGCAGTAAAAATTTCTCTCAAATCCGCCGCTGTACTCACTACACGTGGTAGTCCTAAAACGGGATAGGGAGGATCATCCGGGTGAATTACCATTTGGACTCCCACTTCATCACAAACCGGAATTACCTGTTGCAGAAAATAGACCAGGTGTTGCTTTAATATTCCGGCGGTAATTCCATTATAAGCATTTAAGGCCTGTTGAAATCTATCAAGCGTAAAACTTTCAGAACTGCCGGGCAAGCCGGCGACAATATTTCTTTCCAGAATATTTATTTCATCTTTGCTCATGCTATCCAGGCGCTTTTCCGCCTTTGCTAATTCTTCCGGAGTATAGTCTGATGCGGCATTTGGCCGTTTCAGTAATAAAGTATCAAACGCTATAAAAGCTGATTTTTCAAAGCGCAGGGCCCTGCTTCCATCGGCAACTTCAAATGACAGGTCGGTCCTGGTCCAGTCGAGTACCGGCATAAAATTATAAGTAATGGTTCGGATACCAGCAGCCGCCAGGTTTCTCAGGCTCAGCCTGTAGTTGTTAATACATTCCTGGAAATTAGCGGATTGTGTCTTGATATGCTCGTGTACGGGCACGCTTTCCACTACGGTCCACCTGAGCCCTGCGGCTTCGATCTCATTTTTCCGTAGTTGTATTTCAACCTGCGGCCATGGTTCACCGTTAGGAATATGGTGTAGTGCAGTTACAATACCGGTGCAGCCTGATTGCTTAATATCGCTTAAGCTGACAGGGTCATTGGGTCCAAACCACCGCATGGTCTGGACGAAAGAAGGTTTTAGGTGGTTCATATTTAATTATAAATGGGCTTAAAATTACTACAACTATTATTATTGACTGGCTAAAATTGTTTTTATTTTACCGTAGTTCGCTGTTTCGTGGTATAAATCCCTTCTGTCGGGAAGCCCGTAAAAGAAGGTTCCAAGCCACCGGTCCTGCAGGTAGCAAATTGCCCGGACTTTTGAAATGTCCTCACCGGGAATGCTTCGGGCCTGGGGGGCAGTTTGAAAACTATTATTACCAAAACCAGTATTGGCAGTAACTTTAAATGTAACTTGGGTTATGCATTTTTCAAAATGAAGCCAGGTTAATGGGTATTTTTACCCGGGCAAATAATCAATCATAAGGCAAGCCGCATGAAGTATTTAAAAGTATTGTACATCCAGGTCATTATCGGTATCATATTGGGAATCCTGGTGGGATGGTTGTTTCCTTCTTTTGCGCCAACAGGAAAGCTCATTAGTGAAAAGTTCATCGACCTTATAAAAATGATCATCGCCCCGATCATCTTTTTTACAATCGTATTGGGGATAACCGGTGCCGGTGATATGAAGAAAGTAGGCAGGGTAGGGGGCAAGGGCTTGTTGTATTTTGAGATCGTAACCACTCTTGCGTTAATCATTGGTGTGCTGGTAGCACATTTTGTAAAGCCCGGTATGGGCATTGCCGTTAATCACCTGCAGGCTGATAAGGTTGCTAAATTTACCACACAGGCAAAAGAATTAAACTGGGTGGAGTTTTTTACGCATATCATTCCGGATAATATTTTTAAGTCCTTTGCCCAGGGAGATATTTTGCAAATATTATTTTTTAGTATTTTATTCGGCGCCGGGCTAAGCAGGTTAGGCTCCTATGGCAGCAGCCTCGTCATCACGCTTGATAAAATAAGCAAAGTAATTTTCAATATCATGAAAATAATCATGTGGCTCGCACCTGTCGGAGCTTTTGGCGGAATGGCTTATACCATCGGCCAGTTTGGGTTTGTCAGTTTGATTTTGCTTGGAAAGCTGATGCTCAGCTTTTATATCACGGTATTTTTATTTGTTGCGGTCGTATTGAATTTCATTTGCCGGTACAATGGCTTTAGTTTATGGAAATTATTGAAGTATATTAAAGAGGAATTATTGATAACTCTGGGGGCCAGCAGCAGCGAGCCTGCTTTACCAAATATTATGTTGAAACTGGAAGCTGCGGGATGCGATAAAAGCGTGGTTGGTTTAATTATACCTACTGGTTACAGTTTTAACCTGGATGGTACTGCTATCTATCTCAGTATGAGTATTATTTTCCTTGCGCAGGTATTTGCTATCGACCTGTCGGCTGGCCAGCAACTGACTATTATCGGAATCCTGATGATCACCAGCAAAGGAGCAGCAGGCGTTACGGGTAGTGGGTTTATCGTACTGGCTTCCACTTTAGCAGCCATCAAGGTGATACCGGTGGAAGGCCTTGCCCTGTTGCTGGGTGTAGATCGTTTCATGAGCGAGGCCAGGGCTATCACCAATTTAATCGGCAATACGGTTGCCACGGTTGTAATCGCAAAAAGCGAGAAAGCGATCAATGAAACTTTGTATAAAGCGGTCGTGGAAAACCAGTCTGTCTCAATGGGTGATGCGATATAAATTATTGTGCAGGTCTCCCTTCAATGGCACCTTCCATACAACAATTTTCTTTCACCAGGCTTCTTTATTCGATATGAAATGACTACAAAGGAAAAAGCCATACAAATATTCAAGGCCGCAGTAGCGGCCGTTCAGCCGGATCAGCTGCTCCCTTCGCATTTGTTTATTGAGAACCACACACTGCATATTCTTGGCCAGCGATTTTTTGTAAATGGGCTCCATAATATTTACCTGCTTGGCGCTGGAAAAGCCAGTGCCGCAATGGCCAAAACGGTGGAAGATATTTTGGGCAACCTGATAACGGCTGGCATAGTTGTTACAAAATATGGACATGCGCTTCCGCTGCAAAAGATCGTTTGTATTGAAGCTGCTCATCCTGTGCCTGATGAGCAAGGCGTTGCAGCAACTACAAAAACAATTCAATTGCTGCAACAGGCTGACGAAAACGATATCATTATTTGCCTCATCAGCGGCGGGGCTTCCTCACTGTGGATAGATATACCGGAAGGAGCATCGCTGGCCGATGTACAGGAAACCTTTCAGTTGTTACTTAAGAGTGGTGCTACGATCTATGAGGTAAATACGATTCGCAAGCATCTTTCTGCTCTCAAAGGCGGGCAGTTATTGAGATGGGCTCCGCGGTCCAGTTGGTTTTCATTTATTATTTCCGATGTTCCGGGCGATGAGTTATCAGTAATTGCCAGCGGCCCCACCGTACCCGATACGAGTACCTTTGCCGATGTAAAAGCCATCCTTGAAAAATATGGTTTAACGGATCAATTGCCTGCGGCTATCCTTAAGCATGTCGATGATGGCATTAAAGGAATTATAAATGAAACGCTTAAAGCTGAAGACCCGGTTTTCAGGCAGGCTCATAACAAGATCATTGGCAGTAATACCATCGCACTGGAAGCCGCCGCAGAGAAGGCGGCGCAGCTTGGTTTTCATATTCCTTTCATTGAGAATAGCCTAAACGGCGATGCGGCTACAGTTGGCCGTGAGTTAATACTTCAATGCAAAAAATACAGGGGAATCTTACCTGCCTGTTTCCTGCTTGGCGGCGAAACTACGGTAAGGGTTAAAGGCAACGGAAAGGGCGGCCGCAACCAGCATATGGCATTAAGTGCACAGTTGGAACTGGTAGCCGGGAACGTTAAGGACATTCCAAATGAAATTACTTTTTTATCCGCAGGCACAGATGGAACTGATGGCCCCACAGATGCAGCCGGTGCAATCGCTGACCGGCATACGTTATCGAGGGCCCATGAAAAGAACCTGGACGCAGGTAAATTCTTAAATGACAATGATTCCTATCATTTCTTTGAACAAACCGGAGGGCTCGTAAAAACGGGCGCTACCCAAACGAATGTGATGGACCTGGTGGTGGTGATTATTGAATAATTGTTGTCTGAATCAGGATTTTCAAGATTATAAAATTCCCCGGATGATAAAAATAAATTTTGTATTGCTAAATATATTAGTATTTTTGATCTAAAGTATTTAGTTGATTAAAATTGAAAGTCTTAAATTATTTATTCACCTGTTTTAAAAAAAGTAAAAATTATGGGAAATGTTAATGACAAAACTGAAAATTCAAAAAATCAGAAAATCCTGATCAAAGACGAATTAACATACAAGATAATTGGATGTGCAATGAAAGTTCATAACAGTTTAGGAAACGGATTTCAGGAAGTGATTTATCAAAGATGCCTGGCAATTGAATTTTCAAAAGCCGGTTTAAGTTTTGGTAGGGAAATAGAGCATACAATTTTTTATGATGGTATAGAAGTAGGTACCAGGAGGGCTGATTTTATTGTAGAAAATAAAGTTGTTGTGGAATTAAAAGCCATAATAAACCTGGAAGATGTTCACCTGGCCCAGGCAAAAAATTATGTGGTGGCTTATGATTTCGCTAAAGGCTTGTTGATTAATTTTGGAGCAAACAGTTTGCAATACAAATTGATTTTTAATCCTAAACGCCATCAGAATTTTCAGGAATAAATAATTTTCAGAATTTAAAAACTATCCGCAATCAATAAAATATGTGCTATACAATTCTGTTAATTCCAACATTCAGTAAATCCTGATTCAGACAATATGTACTTTTTAAAAAGTCAACAAAAATGCCGATCCTTCACCTTCTACGCTCTGCACCTGTATAGTGCCTTTATGTAATAACATGATCTGCTTGCATAGGCTAAGGCCAATCCCGCTACCCGTTTTGCGGGTACTGAAAAAGGGGATAAATATTTTCTCGATGAGTTCTTCCGACATGCCATTGCCATTGTCGGCGATTTTTACGACTACCTTATTCCTGGGCGTGATATATGCTGACAATAGGATCCTGGGGTCTTCTTTTTCTTTTACCGCTTCCGCGGCGTTTACCACCAGGTTGATCAATACCTGTTCAATCAGGCTGGCATCGGCTTCCAGCATCAGGTCGGGATCTTTTAAAATGATCTCCAGCTCAATATTTTTTTTGCTTAAAGTAGGCTGCATCAGGTTGTGCATGGTTTCAAACAGGCTCCTTACATAGATTTTCTTTAGGGTAAGGGTATTTATTTTATTCAGGTTGCGATAGGTCTCCGCGAATTTCAACAAACCTTCGCTTCTTTTTTTAATGGTGTCAATACCCAGTTCCAGGTCATCCACCGAACCCGTTTTATTACTCAGGTCATGTACCGCTGACTGTAAACGGTTTTTTAATGTATCAGCAAGGGAGGATATGGGTGCAACGGAATTCATGATCTCGTGTGTCATTACACTCAATAATTTCTGCCAGGCTTTCGATTCTGTTTCTTCCATTGCTTCATTGATATTTTGAAAAGCAATTAGTTTATATTTTTTGCCATCGGTCTGGAATGCTGTGGCGCTCAGCAACACCTTAAAAAATGTTTTATCATCTTTTACCGAAACTACTTTGTTTTCTCCCGGGTGGATGGCGATAATTTCCGCGTATAAACTTTCCGCCCTTCTTTCCAGTGAATGAATGGTTTTTAGATACGGAATTGCCAGCAGTTTTTTCAGTGGCTCATTCATCCACATCACATCGCCGGTGATATGTTCATAAGACAATATGCCGGTATCTACCAGTTCGAGTATGTTTTGCAGGTACACGTACTGGGTTTCCTTTTCCTTGCTGATTGTTTTAAAGGTAGTATTGATCTCATTGAAACCCTTTCGCATGGGTTGAAGGGAAGCAGGCGCATGTTTTTCATCAAACCTCCTGGAGAAATCGCGGTAGTGAACGGACTCAACAAATTGTTGTAATTCATCGTTGCTCTTGTTAGTGAAACGAAACAGGTCGAAAACCTGGAAAATAAGCATGAGGCAACCGATGCCTGCAACGGTATAGTACGTTTTAATAAGAAGGAAAGCGATGGCAGTCATTATTGCCAGTAACAATAAGATCCTTAATGATAAGGCCCATTCAAATTTCTTAAATTTCATATTTGCTTAATCTGCGGTATAATGCTGTACGTGTGATGCCTAGTTCTTTCGCGGCTTTTGAAATATTTCCATTGTGTTTTTCAATTACTTTTAATATCGTATTCTTTTCCATGCTGCTCAGCTTAAAATTGCCTGCCTCTTCGTTCATCACCGTGGTGGATTCCAATGGGGAAAAAATAATATCACCGGCATGTAATAATTCTTCCTCCGCCATGATCATGGCCCTTTCTATGCTGTACTGCAGTTCGCGCACGTTGCCGGGATAAGTATATTGTAATAATTTTTCCCGGCAGGCTCCATCAAATTCAGGCACGGGTTTCCTGTATTTTTCCGCATATTTTTCCGCATAATATTTTGCGAGCATTAAAATATCGTCCTTTCTTTTTCGAAGCGGCGGAATGGTTATTTCCACCGTATTGATACGGTATACCAGGTCCTTCCTGAATTTATTTTCATTGGCCAGTTCTGTAAGCGGTAAGTTGGTGGCACATATCAACCGGATATCAATGGGCGTGATCTCGTTGGTACCGAGCCTTTGTATATTTCGGCTCTGCAGTACCGTTAGTAACTTGGCCTGTTGCTGAAGTGAGATGTTCCCAATTTCATCCAGGAACAGCGTACCGTAGTTGGCGGCTTCGAACCTTCCCATCCTGTCCTCACGGGCATCTGTAAACGCTCCTTTTTTATGGCCAAACAATTCGCTTTCGAATAAGGATTCCGTAAGCGCGCCGACATCTACTTTTACAAACGCGTTTTTCGCCCTTAATGATTTTTGATAGATGGCCTGTGCCACCAGTTCCTTGCCGGTACCGTTTTCACCGAGTATG
>JBDTWP010000356.1:0-7513 GCA_040006615.1 Ferruginibacter sp. | reverse complement strand
GCATACTGTACCAATACAACCTGCCCCATAACCCTTTTGGCCGGAAGGCTGCCATCTGCCGCAACTGCAGTTTGTTTTTCACTTTCATTATCCTGAACTCCGGCCAGGCCTCACCGGGCAGTTTCATTTCTGCATACAGCAATAATCTTTTTTGTTCGTTATCTGCAATAAGCACCCGCCAAAAGTCCAATGCATCCCCTGCAATGATTTGTCATAGCTGCATTATTTAGTTGAAGTTACCGAATGAAGTCAATATCTGTTTCGCTTAAAACAATCGTTTTCATATTTGGTCTTCTTAGAGGTTTAACCTGCTGCGTTTCCATTCCACTTCTATTGCCGAACCTTCCGCAATAAAAACGGAGGCTGGTTCTGCGGTATTTAAAAACTCAAACGGTTTACCATACATGGTACCAAAGTCGCAATTAATAGTAGTGCTAAAGACCTGGTTGATTTTCCAACTGGGGTGGTTTATTTTATATTCTTCAGTTGTAGCAGCATTTATTTTGGTATAACCATAGTAGTGTTCAAAAATAAATTCTTCAAAGCTGTTTGCCTGCATGGTGTCACCCGCAACTGATGCATCTACTTTTATGCTGTTCCAACCGTTATTAATTTTCCATTGGTACCCGATTTGCTTTGTACTGCCGGTAAAAGCCCAGGAATGTTTTGTGGGGATAGCAAGGTAATGCTCCCTGTATAATTTATTCGCTATCCATGCCACGGCTTTATAGGGAATTGTCTCATTTACAAACACCACACCCCGCTTTATTGTATTACCCTCTTCTCTAAGCACATAAAACCTCAAATTAATTTCTTCAAAAGTGCCCAGGCGCGGAATGGGAATATTGAACAACTTTGTATTACTGAACATAAACCCAACCAAACTTACATGAGCCTTTTCATTGTATAAATCCAGCGACAGGCCATTTGGCAAAAATGGCTGCAACACTTCTGCAGGAACGGCATAATTGGCCATGATAATGTTTTCCCATTTTGCCTTTAAAAAAATTGCCATGTTATAAATTGTAAACTGATTGAATTCCCAATTATTTTTTCTGCACTGGTCGCCGCAATATTTTATTTCATCCCAAACCTTTTCCCATTAAATGTCGCTGCCATTTTATTAGTTCTACGATACTGATTCCTTTATACACCGCCACAGCAAATTGCTTCGGCTTCTGTTTACATGAGATGGGATAACAGTATTGGTATCTGTAAAAAAGTATATTGATCCTTACACCAACCCATTCAGTACTTTCTCCTTAATTCTCTTCGAATAATCTCTTAAATCCGGCATAATATAATCCTTTGTAAATCCCTGCATGGCAATCTTTCGTTTTACATATTCGCCTAACCGCTTGTGAATATTGTACACCATAAAACTGGAGTTAGGAACACTCTCTTCATTTAATGGAAGGGCGCCAATAAGTTCTGAATTAAATAAATGTTCCATGGGAAATTCTGCATGGGGGTTAAAAATGAACAATCCTTCCTGCGGTATAATATTCTGATTGTAGATAGTAGCCATCAACACTTTTTTAAACGGATCGTTGGAGTCATACATCCCGTCATTTCCCCGCTTTATATCTGTTAACATGAAAAGATGGCCGGGACGGGGTGGTTCTCCCGGATCAGGAAAACAACTTAAAACACTTTCCCTGTCTTCTATTTCAGAAACCCTGTAAGTCTCTTCGGTGATAACATAAATAGAAAAATAATCTTCCAGGTCATTATCAATTTTCAATGAAGGAACTGTTGAATATTCAGTGGCAAAGAAAAGGGCAACCCGAAAATTATAGGTCCAGTCTAAAAGAGGTGTTGGTGATCCGTAGTGCTGTAAAATACTCAGGCAGGGAAATCCTTTGTGAGCGTCTTTTATTCCATATAGCTCAAATACATTAGCCAATAATGTTTTGGCACCCAGGGCCTCTTCAATCATTTTCATAATAAAATCACTGTAAAGAAGTTGAGGTGCCTGCCGCTTCCAGTCCTGCATTTCATAGTTAAGCCATAGGCGCTGGGCTGAGTTAAATAATTTATGCTTCGCCTCACCCATTCCCCGGAAATAAGCTTTGTATTTTCTTCTTTCGTTTACACCTTCCCAGTAAGAAAACCATTTGTCGAATTCGTCGAATTCATTAATGCAGTTGTTTACATATTTGTCACTCTGCAGGAAACAACTACTCTTTTCTTCAAGAGATCCATATTCCGATAAGTTTATTTTCATTCTATTTTGTAACATGTGGCAAGCCGTTTTATCTATAATCAATAAAGAATAACAAATAAATATTTTAAGGCGCAAAAAATAAGTGGAATAAATATTCTTTCAATGTGATTCAGGGGAGATGAAGTAAATGTAATTATAAATTTAAAATTATGCAATACCGAAAGTAATAACCGCCCCTTTACCATTGACGTCTTCGGCCATGTGGTTCCGCCCCTGGCAATTTCGTTCCACGGAACCTGAGGATACTGTTGCTTTCCCCGATGCCCTTTTATGGTATGTATGTCGGAATGGCAAATTCCTGAATATTTAATTTCAATTAAAATATCGTTATCGCCTACTGGTCTGGGTTCAAAGATCCACAAGGCTAGGTTTCTGTGCCCGCCTTTTCCTGAATAGCCTTTTGATTTTATGTTATTACTCAAATTGTTTGATTTATTTGTTTCTGCGAAAAGTCGTGATGGTCCTGCAAGCATAACACCTGCACCTAACGCAACTGGTTGTTGAATGAATTTCCTCCTGGATGTGTTGTCTCCATATTTATATAAATATTTATTCAGTTAGCCTTCCCATAATTTTTTGTGGGGGCAGAAGCGATTAAAATACGGGTGGGGTTTAAGCAGCCTGCACCACCAGTTTGCCAGCGGTGTCTTATAATTCTTTTATAATTTTTATTTAAAAAGCTTGGAAATGCAAATAAAAATTTTAATCTTAGCAATGCCAGCAAATTTCTAAGTATCCATGTCCGTAGGTCGAGGATTTCAAATCTACAGAAACTTATCATCCTGAGTTTTATTAATATTTCAACTTTAACAGAAAACCCGGTTGAACATCAGGATGAGTATATTTTTCCGGAGAAGTAAATCTTAAAAGAAAGAAACGGGGTGCTCGAGTGCACCTCAGTAATGGTATTGTTTTAATAAAAATGGCTACATGTTTCTGCTGCAATTATTATCCCGTGAAGGAGTGGGCAACATCAAAGGAATTATTCAATAGCGCTCATAATAATTTTCAGCGCTAAAAATTCCATGCCTCCGCTACTGCACTATGTTTAACCAATGTTTAACCAATGCAAAACCAAAAATAAAGAGCACAATATGAAATTTACTATGACAGGTTGCATACAGGATTTCTTAGTGAGGGTCACCAAGTTTATAAATTTTCTTTTAACTCACAATTGTTTATATCCTTATTTCTGTTACTTCATAATGTGCAAGTCGGAAAGGTAGAGTCAAAAAATGTGCAAGCCATAATCTTCAAAATACACCAAATCAGGCACTATGCATAATGAAGCTTTTGAGCAATATAAAAATCTTATGGCGCCAAAGTTACCTCAAACCGACATCCCAACTATAACGCTAGTTAATAATCAGGGCGAAGCCATTGTCAACGCTAACATTCTTGTTTCTGAAAAAGGCCAGCAATTAACAGTAAAAGAGTCATCAAAAGCAGGTGTTTATATTTTTAATTTGGAAGATGACTCGGTTATTCATCTATGTCTAATACATATCAACGCAAGGGGATACCTAACAGAAAGCAGGCTGTTCTCCATGGTAAAAACAACCTCAATAAGAATTATTTTGGGCTCAGAAAATGATTTGTATTTACCTGTAGGATCCGATTTATTGCCTGTTACTCAATACAATGAATTTTTAGAGTGTATACATAAAAAAGAGTTTGAAGGGCAAACTGCTAAAGCCTATGGCACTGAGCTACAAGAAAGATTATTTAGGTATAAAAGATTGTATGATCTTGAAGCCATAGGCCCTATTACCACCGAAAATCCTTACAGGATGAATCAACCAAATCCTGGGAAGTCTATAAATGGCTTCCAGGTGCCGCGAAATGCAGTCCAAAGGAATGCTTTTTTAAAGGAACTTGAACAGGATGATACGTTATATCCAATAGCGCTCTATGTACTTTGGAGTGATGAACCCAATCGTTTTAGCTGCATAAATGGTAAGAGAGTGACATTCAGTTTTCCCGATGAAACAGATGAGGGATTGATAAGAAAAATACTTTCTGCGGGTTCGTTTGAAATAAAGGGTACAACACCGGCTTCCCATCGTTTGTACAATCCAACCGATAAATTGGTTGTTGCAGAATTTACAAAGATTTTATCCAATGATATGATACGGAGTGCCTCAAATGTTGTGTTAGAAGGTATAGCGTTTTCTTATACACTCAACTGGTTAACAAAAGCAGAATAATACAGAATAAATTTTTAAATATGTACTTGAAAGTCGTTGACACCCATGAGCATTCACTAAACAATGTTGAAATAGAAATTAGCTCCAATTCTGATCCACAAATCGTATATACCCCAGGATATTCAGAAGAAAAGAACCTTTTTGAAATGAATGATTTGCCTCCAGGAATATATAAACTTCATGTGAGCTGTGAGGGATATGTGAATGCTACGCGTACAATTGAGCATCACCTAACTGATGAAAAAAAAATATATAAAATAATATTGGGGCGCACCGGCTCAAAGTTTTTGACCTTTGGAGGCAGGTCATTGCCGCTTGAACATCCGGTAGAAGAGTTATTGATTATGAATCCCGAAGTATCTCGACTAAAATCTGTGGATTCAAAAACAAATTCCTTCAACTTTTTGAAAATAAAACAGGCTGAAAGTGACGAAGTCGGGGTAATCAAATTACAGATACCTCAAAAGAAAGCAGATAGAGAAGTGGTTAAAAGCCGGTTATCTATTCCTAATCTTCCTGCCGGACTGCTCATTATTAACAGGGATAATGAAAACAGGGAATTAATGATAGGGGCTTTATCAATACTTCATTGTCATGATACGGTAACAGATGAAAGAATAGATGAAATACTGGTGGAATATAATCTTTCCCGACAATCAGATATTACACTTACTGCACAGAACACCAAAAAGGTCATTGCTATTTATACAGAAATGCTTTCCTGGGAATATGTTGAGTCACTTAACACAATTTCGGATTTGGAAGATGTAGTTACAATTCAACCACAATTATCGATGAAAGTGGAACATTGTTATGTTCCGTCAGATTATTTATTTCCTTCTCAATGGAGTTTGCCGGTCGCCAATGTTCAAGATGCCTGGGAGCTATTGTTTAAGGTAGATAAACAGATTGGCTATGGAAGTGCAGATCTGATTGTCAATGTATTTGATACGGGAATTCAGTCAAATATCCTTGGAGGCCCGGATATCAAAGCTGTGAATAAAGATCTGGATCAAGCCGTAGATGGAGGAGATTTAACGAAATTATTGGATACTCAAAATCCCCCCCATTTGGGAAAACAACATAAAATTTATCATATCAATAATGTAACAACTACACTGGTGCCTCCGGCTCCTGGTATCAGAAAATACAATCTAATCGTAGCAGATAATGACGTATTGACTGATAATAATTCACATGGAACTTGTTGTGCAGGTATAATAGCAGCGGCAGGGGCCATAGATCTTGCCTTTCCAGGCAATGGAATTAAAGATAATGGAGGTATTACCGGGGTTTCGCCGAATGTAAGATTGATGAGTACACGCTGGGATTTTAAGCTTTTCTTTCCCGGAACCGAACAAATATTTAACTACATGTCTGGTATGAATCCGGGTTGGTTATTGGGTAATCACACAGGTGTTGTCTTTCCGATTCAGTTTAATTCCCCTCACAATCTCGGCCCCGGTTACACTATTTCAAATCACAGCCATTCCTGGCCTGCCGGACTCGGTCTTTCTTTCGGCGAGTTAGAACCTTTTACAATATTCATCAATACCCTGGTATCTTATGGAAGAAACCGCAGAGGCGGATTTATTCTATTTGCGGCAACTAATTTCGGTCGCAAAATTGATATCGATATGGTAGTTGGAAAACATGAAAAGACAATAGTAGTAGCTGGGTCTTCGATTAATTCACAAAATTTTGAAGAGCGGACTTCCTATAGCAATTATGGCTCATTGCCTGCAACCTTTAATAGCGCTGCAGAATATTCGGAAGTCGATTTTTGTGCCCCAACCAATCATCATGTGGCTATCGATAAGACGACGAATAACGGCACTCACTGGTTTCATAATCCACCTATTAACAGGGGAGTTTTTACTACTGATTTAATTGGAATAGTTGGGGCGCGACCTGGCAATACTCCATTTGAAAGTACCAACACAACAACCCTTGCTGCGGATGTTGATGGAGACGATAAAAATGCCAGTAATCTAATTATAGATGTGGCTTCAAGTGCTGGTTTTGCTGCAGGTAATGCTATAAAAATCATGAACAGGGCAGGTACAGTCGTAGAGTATGCACATATTCTTATTGTTGGCGTAAACACCATCACATTAAGAGACAAATTAAAAAATTCGTTTTCAGCCGGAGATGATGTTACTGTAGGGCAGGCAACGCATACAGATGGTTTCAGTGGCACTTCGGCTGCTTGTCCATTTGCCTGTGGCGTATTAGCGTTGGTCCTATCTGCTAATCCCAAGTTATCATTTTGGGAAGCCAGGCATATTTTAAAAAGTACTGCAGAAAAAATTGATCTGCGTATGACACCTCCAACCGGTGTTCTGGATTTCAATTTGCAATGGACGGACGCTTCTGCTGCCCCGAAAAAAATAACTGACAATGGCGGGCTTTTTAATATCAATACAGCGCCAACCTTACTTAATTTCAATTCATTTGTAACAGCTCTTTCACATGCTAAAAACCCAAGCCGGAGTTTACTTACATTGGATTCAGTAACAAATCTGCAAAGCGGAAGGTCATTGCTTATAGGAGCCGAATCTTTTGCAAAGGATTTTCCGACGAATAATAGCGTTGAAGTTGATAATGCGGCAGATTTTATACTCAACCAGGAAATTATTATTTATGGGGGATCTATAACTCATCTTGCTCTCCCTTCTCCTACTCCTTATACTGTCGTCGAATCAGTTGCATTAGCTGCAATAGGCGCACACGAGATTATGGTGGGTAATGCAGTTGGATTCGATATTGGTCACAACATCCAAATTGGCAATACCGGTCATCCCGATACGGAAATCAGACGAATAACAAACATCCGATACATTTTCGTAGGCGGGTTTGGTGGGCATCTGGTAATAACATTAGGTCCCACTATTGCCGTTCCGGGTCCGGCGCCACTGGCAAATCCGCATCGTGTTAACACAGTGGTTCAGTTGGCAAATAGCCTGACGCGCCAAATTAATAATATTGCAGGAAATATTTTAACTTTTTCAGGCCCGGCAATAATTCCTGCGAATTACCCGTTGCCTCCGGGTAATCCCCCGGTTATTATAAGAGAAAA
>JBDTWP010000355.1:0-7524 GCA_040006615.1 Ferruginibacter sp. | reverse complement strand
GGTTTGCGACTTTCGGGGGATTGCGTTATGTGACGGAGGGGTATTTGCTATCGGGGTAGGTTGGCTTCCGGCGCTCCCTGTATAGAGTTACCCTGGTAAAAATTTATGCGCTTTTTTTTTCTTCAATTTCTTCAGCAGCCAGTTGAGATTGTTCAGGAAATAGTTTAAGACCTTTCAGATGCAGAATTTCTCAGTCCTGCCCTTAAATGTTCCGTGATGATATGTTGGATATTGCCTTGTTGTAATAAATCCTGTCAAATAAAATGCCTGGTTGGAATTAGTTGTTGTTACCGGTCATTTTGTTGCTCTTTCCTTTTCAACCCGGGATGCCAAAATAATACTGATCCAATATAAAAATACAAGCGGTATAGCCACCAAAAACTGACTCGTCCAGTCCGGCGAAGGAGTAATAACTGCGGCAACCGCCAGGATAATTACAAATGCAAATTTGAAATATTTTCTTAGGAGGGTGCCGGTTATAATACCCATTTTTGCCAATACAAAGCAAAGAACAGGTAGTTCAAAAGCAATGCCACATCCCAGTATCAGGTTAGTTAAACTATCAATGTAATCATTTAAAGAAGGCCGGTATTGAATCATACCTGCTTTACCCAAAGTAAAGCCTGCAAGGAAATTAAAAGTAAATGGGGCCAGTAAATAATAGCCAAAAACAGCTCCGGTGAAAAAGAAAAAAGATACCCACCAGATGCTCTTTCTGCCATATTTTCTTTCTTTAAAGGAAAGAGCAGGTTTAATAAAACGCCAGAGTTCCCAAAATATATAGGGAAAGGCCGCAATGACTCCGCCGATCATTGCAATGTTTATGGCGGAAGTAAAAGTCCCGTTTACAGTGTTCACCTGTAAATCAATTTTTATTGCAGGCATGCACAACGAAGTTCCAAGATGAAGCCATTGACCAAAGCGGCATAGAGCACCATAAGTAAAGAAGCTTTCCTGTGCAGGCGCCAAAATAATATGATCGTATATAAAGTCAATATAAATAAATATTGAAGTTGCCGCCACCAGCCATGCAACAATACTTCGCACTAAATGCCAGCGAAAATCTTCAATATGATCAAAGAAATTCATTTCAAATTTCTTTGGTTCCGCTTTTCCGCTTATTCGTTTAAAAAAGTATTTCCGGTCTGATGTTGCTGTTGCCAAAATATTGCTTTAGATAGTGGTGGACGGTAATTGTTTCTATTTACATCACGATGATTTTAAAGCCGGTTGATATCCTTTAAAAACGGTTGACCTATCAACGGTTCAATAATTATCATATTACGGCTGATTGTTTATGTTGATCGGGGCTCTGAAACGGGTTTTGCCTTCATGCCTTCTTCAATGTCGTTTTTAACCGAATCTTTGGCATCTTTGAAATCACGTACGCCTTTACCAATACCTTTCATCAACTCGGGTATTTTTTTACCTCCAAATAATAAAACAACTGCCAATAAAATAATTATCCATTCAATACCTCCGGGTATTGCCAATAAAATAAATGAAAGATTTGAGTATATCATATAATAATTTTTAGTACAAAACTGATCAAAAATTTGATGACCGTTTTTGTTAAATTTAAAATATTCACATACTACTGTAATAAATAAAAAAGCGCTGAGTTTTAAAGGAAAGCCCGTTTTATAATTCCAGTATGATGTGGGTAAAAGAATGACTGTATAAAAATACAGTCATTCTATAAATTTAATTATGCAAAGAAAGGAGTGACAATTGCGACAACCTGTTCTTTTGTCAGCGCTTCATCAAAAGCTTCAGAAGCTGCACTTGCGGATATCACAAACCCGCTAATATTAATAATATTAACAGTTGCCTGGGTAGTTACTTCTTCGCCATTATAACTTGCCTGAACCGCATCAGAACCAATACCACTTTGATTAAGCGTAATCCACGGTTTTACATTTACTCCTGCCGGCACAAGCGCACCATTAGCTTTGCGCATTTGACGAATATGAGATGCATGCCTTGCTTCAACAGAATGAATGTTAAGGGCTGCCGTCAGTATATCATTATTACTCATCAAATTACCAGCCTGCCCTTTATAGGCTCTTACACCTGTATCTTCAAATGTTTGTGCGACAGCAAGGAATAGTCCATAGTCTGTAAAAACCGCATTAAAATTACCTTTTGCAGTAAAATCAAAGTCTGCTGCAGTAAATGCAATCGGCGTTCCACCCAAAGAAGTGATAGCAGTCTTTAAAAAATTAACATGTGCCGCTTCATGGTCACGGATTGTTTTTATCGCATTTAATGGGGCTCCGGCTGGAATGGCCAATGTTCCGGCAACACCTGCGGCGTAGCCTGCTTTATAAAATTCGGATTCAAGGTATTCCAATGTCAATGCAAAATTGAGTACATCGGTAATTGTATCTGTCGGGCTACCGTATGCTTTGTTTAACATTGAACCAAATGCTATCGGTAAAGAGGCTATGGCTACTCTGCCGGAAAATTTCGCAAAATTCTTCATAGCGCTCCTCCGGCCATCAAGTCTTTCGAAAATTTCAGGATCCACGCTTTCTATATGGTTGATTATATTTTCAATTTTCATAATATAAATTTTTAAGAAGTTGGTAAATTGCTTATGTTTAATTTAGTTTTTACATACTTGCCGGCTATTGCAAAAACTTCGGGCGGGGTCCGGCTCATATCCAGGCCATTTATATCAAGGTCATTCGCAAAAGTTCCAGGGGTAATTAGGTCCCTGATATATGCTGCATGCCTTGCCTCAACTGAAACAATCTTACCTGCCAACAACAAATAATCGGGGCTGGCAATTAACTTACCTGCACCATTATACGCAGATACACCCAGGTCTTCAAATGCCTTAGCGGTAGTTAAAACACTATCCCTGCTGCTGAAATTGATGGATGAAAAATCTAATTCCAAAGCCTGGATGGCGCCTGCTGCCAATGCAGCTTTAAAGAATTCCCTATGAGCAACTTCATGGTCTCTTATATCTCCTAGTAGCGCGCTTTCAGAGGATGTGATACCACTGTAAGGAGATTCAAAAACTTTAGTGTAAAATGCTGCTTCAATTTGTTCTAAAGCGTAGGCGTAATTTAAAATACCCGGATCACCTTTACCCAGGTCTACTCCACTATTATTAGCGGAGTTGTCGTCTTTTTTACATGCTGCGGCTGTTACAAGTAATGCGGAAGCACCTCCAAGATATCCAAGGAAATTTCTTCTGGATAAATTTTTAATGTTACTCCCTGCCGGTAGTTCTTTACCAGATGAATGTTTTGTTGGCATACAAATTAAATTTTGTTGTTAAAAAAAATAAATTCATTTTAAAAAATCATTGTTCAGGCAGGAACTACGAGAGAAGATTCATATTGGTTTTAAAAGAACCAATTATATAATATTATTTTTCAAACAACCTTCATAAGTTTCCAATTGGGGATTTTATTACACAATTTTCAAAATAAAAATCATGCCACATAAGTTAGTGCAATCTGGCGGCAACCTTTACATTGGCAACATTAAAACTGTCTAAAAAGACTTCCTGGATGACAATACTTCAACCAGAAATGTCTCATTTTTCTTCCAATTATTTCAGTTCAATAAATTCCGGTTCATAAGGTGCAACAGAAAAACTCCCGTTGTAATCTTTATCAAAAAGTATACTCTTAGATTTCCCTTTCATTGGTATGTCTTTTGGTTCACCCGTTACATTCAGGTATAACAGATGGTTCTTATCAATCTGCCGGGCCATTACTCCTGATGGAACTTCTGGCCCTTTTTTAATGCCCAACTCAGTTATAAGCTCATCAAGCAACGGATTAAGAATATTGCCATCGGCAGGCAATCCAACATATATAGCCCTACCTTTGCCATATTTGTTTGAAGTCATAATTGGATAATCTTTATCTAAACTGGTTATACTTCCCATTACCTCAGCTCCTTTAGCTTCAATGATATCGAACCTGGCCGACTCTGTATCAATGGCTTTTCCTTTATACGTAAACTCAAGTTTTTTGCCTTTATAGGATTTACGGGATATCTCGTTATATGCCTCTGTTTCTTCGAAACTTGCAACCCGTATTCCGAACACATCGCTCAAACGACCTGGGCGGAAGGATGCAAATACTTTTCCGGTTTCGTCAACCACAGCCGAGTTACTTGTCATGACAACCGTTCCGCCACTTCTTACAAAATCCCGAATTTTACTGGCAGTTGTTTCATCCATTACAGTTACACCGGGAACAAAAAGTAATTTACAGTTGAGTGAACTTTTGCTTATCTCCAAGACACGGGCATCCATATTGCGGTAATAAAACAGATCAAAGCAGGCTTGCAGTTGGTTATCATGCCGCTCGGGAAAATAAGCACTTGCTATCTGGCTTGGGAATGAGAATGCCAATCCTACTTCAGCCTGGAGTTTGTAAGGAAAATATTTTTCAATCTTCCTAAACTCTGAAGCAATCTTTTTGTATTCATCATACTTGCGGTTGGCAATTCCATCCCAGTCAAGCATACCTTCTAAATATTGTTCTTCTCCACTGTGCATGCTTTGCCAGGTCCATCCACAGACCATTTGGTTGCCGTACATGAGTGTTGCGTAAGCAGATTTTCGGATGGAGTTAGGAACAGCAGTCATCGTTGTGAACTCACTGCACCAAAAGGGATTGTTGCTTTCAAATTGAATACGGGATATTCCAAACAGAGCGCCCATTAAACCCCAATTGTTATTTAAAGAATTTCCGGGATAAAAGCCACAACCTTCCCTTGTCATTTTACCCGAGTAAGCAATTGGTGTGTAATCAAAATATTTCATCTGGCTATAGTACCAGGCATTGGTATTGACCAATGCATTCGGTGCGTTGGTATATACTTTATCAATCACTTTAAAAAGAAGCTGATTAATTTCATTGGAAACAAAACGCCGGAAATCGAGCATTCGTTCCGGCACATCGGTAGTATGTGTCGCTACGGGCAAGCCAACCTCTTCAAACTGATTGAGCCTTCTTGACCAGCGTTGCGTTGCCCACGCGTTGTTCAAATTATCAGGAGATGAATATTTTTTCTTCAACCATGCAATGAATCTTTTTTTTACTGTTTCTGAATAAGAAATGGGTCCATCACCGGATTCATTGTCTATTCCAAATGCCATTAATGCCGGATATTTTCCATAATGCTTTGTCAGAGTATCGGCATAACGCACCGCATATTTTTGATAAAAAGGATCTCCCACATCTTCCATGTAACGATGATTTGGATATTGCACATCACCATTTGCATCTATGATGTCAGTGGATGGATACTTATGATGTAACCAAATTGGAGCAGGACGTATTGCAATATCGAGGATCACTTGTATACCTGCATCATTCATCAATTCCATTACTTTATCAAACCAGGCAAAATCAAATTTCCCTTCTGAGGGTTCATAGCTGTCCCATGCAAGATGTCCCATACGAACCACTGTGAAGCCTGCATCTTTCATGAGTTGTATATCTTTTTTTATCTTTTCAATATTTTTATCATCGTGTGGATGATAATTGGTACCAACGTAAAGTTCCTGGGCTTTCAAATGATCATGCAGAAAAAATAAAAGTATAATTAAGAAAAGCTTTTTCATTTTATCCATTGTCGGGTTCTTTTTAAAATATTAAAATGTTCGCAAGCAGCTTATGTATTCATCTGCAGATACCAATTAGTTTGTAATTACATCCACTTCAGCATATCCTATGTTATCGTTATTCTCAGTATTTTTCAAAGCCTGCAATTTGATATAGCGGGCTTTCTCAGATGCAAACTTTTTAATTTGCCAAAGAGGATTGTTCTTTATGTTTGAAAATTCACCCTCATCTAACAGTTTCCATTCTTTATTGTCACTTGAAACATAAAACTTGTAATTGGTAATGATGCCCGGTCCCCATAAGCCCTGATCAGGAAAATATTTGAAACCGGTGAGATTTTCTTCTTTTCCTAAGTCGATTACCAGGTCTGCCGGCAATTTTGTGTCTTTTGGCTGATGCCATACTGTAGATGGATTTCCATCTATGACTGCATAAACCTTTTCATCTTCGGATCCCACAATTTTCCAATTCTTTTTTGAGATATCAAATTGCTCACGGCACTCAGGGCTGCTTTTATGAGTTACTGCATCGAAAGCAATTGCCCGTACTTCTAATTTTCCATCTGTTTGAAAAGGACCGGAATATTTTATAGATTTTGAAGTTGGTAAGGTTCCATTTAATGTATAATAAACAACCGATTCTTCATCAACCGGAATAATTTTTAATTCACCGGATTGATTCCTGATAGTCGAAGGAGGCGCCAGCAGTTGCGGTGCATCATAAATGCATATATTGGAAATGACGGGACAAGCTTTTGAATCAGTAATATTGAAACGCACTTGAGTCGCCTTCACACCTGGAAAACGAAGGACACGTTTATAACCGATAGTTGTTGCTTTTGCCACTTCTTTCCAGATCCCATCAACAAGCGCTTCCACAGTAAAGCCTTTCACACGTTGTCCCAAACGAATATATTCCTGTACCAGGAAACGATTGAACCTCGTTGGTTTACCAAGATTTATTGTCAACGAAGCTTTTGTTATATCATCATCAGTAGCCCAATAGGTTTCTTTATCGCCATCTATTGCTTTCCCTGCATCAAAATGTCTTGAATTTCCGCGAACATTCGAAGCTGTTGCTGTTGATTTTGCAGCAAGATTCAATGCAAATGCATCTTTAATTGCTTTTGCAAATCCAATCGCTGCTCTTTCATCGTTAGGATGAATTAACCCATTTGGCATGATGGGAAAATTGAGAAGTAATGAGCCATTACGCCCAATGGAATTATAGTAGGTATCCATTAATTGAGGCACTGTTTTTACTTTGGCATCTTCACCCGGATGATAGAACCATTCCGGTCTAATTGAAGTATTTACTTCTGCAGCCACCCATGAATTTCCATTTTCTAAGCCATAATGCAACATATTCCAGGGAACTTCACCTTGGTCATTTAATAAACTCCAGTTGGTTTCACCAACATAACCTGCTTCGGTTCCAACCCAGCGGAGCTCTCCTCTGTCACCCCCATCATTCCATATAACAATATTCGGTTGCAGCTTTCGAATCAGTTTGTAGGTATTGCTCCAATCATAATAATTCGTACGATCTATCTTACGGGTTTCATTGGCGCCGCCATAATACCCTGAACCGCCATTAGCCCCGTCAAACCATATTTCGAAAATGGGGCCGTAGTTGGTGAGCAATTCCGTGAGTTGATTTCTGAAATATGTAATATATTCAGGCTTTCCGTAATCGGGGTGGTTTCTATCCCAGGGTGAGAGATAGATGCCTAATTTCAAACCGTATTCTTTACAGGCATCGGCCATTTCCCTTACCACATCACCTTTACCATTTTTCCAGGGTGAGTTTTTAACTGAGTATTCAGTATATTTTGATGGCCACAGGCAAAAACCACAGTGATGTTTTGCTGTAATGATGACCCCTTTCATGCCGGCTTCTTTACAAATGCGGGCCCATTGGCGGC
>JBDTWP010000354.1:0-7586 GCA_040006615.1 Ferruginibacter sp. | reverse complement strand
ATTTTTTACGTCTCGTCCTGGCAGCATCAAAAGCCTTGCGGCCGATCCGTTCTACCTCATAACGACTGTATTCCGCTACATCATAGGCTGTATTTCCATCGTTCTTACGTCCCTTTTCCCCAAAATAAATATCGCCCGTCAGTTCCCTGAAAAACAGAATATCAGCCCCCTTTAGAATTTCTGGTTTGATGCTGGAGGCACCAAGCAATTCATCAAATAATTTAATCGGGCGAAGATTGGCGTACAGGCCCAGTTCCTTTCTCATCCTCAGTAATCCCTGTTCAGGTCGCACCTTGGCTGATGGATCATTATCGTATTTTGGATGCCCCACCGCACCAAATAGCACCGCATCCGACTTTTTCATTTTCTCTAAAGATTCTTCCGGCAATGGATTACCGGTGGCCTCGATGGCAACATGCCCAATCAGGGCTTCATCGTATGTAAATTCATGGCCAAACTTAGCCGCTATCCTATCCAGTACTTTTTTACCAACTGCCGTTACTTCCTGGCCTATCCCGTCACCTGGAACAATGAGTATGCTTTTTTTTGCCATAGCTGTTTCTTAATTAATATTGTCTTTATGATTGCTGTTAATTGAAAGGATTTGCACTGCAAAAAACAGGGGACATTCGTGGAAATTTGTTCACCCGGGGCAAATATTTCTAAATGATATTCAACATTTTCTCAGTGGCCTTAATTGCAGCAACCGTCTGGTCGCTGTCCAATCCCCTTGTCTTAAATTCTTTCCCATTATGCAACCAGGTGATAATGGTTTCGCATAATGCATCCGATTGCCCGCCCGGCGGAATACGAACTGTATAATCTATCAGTGCCGGTAACTCGCTTTTCTTTTGCTTATATATCTTCTTCAATGCATTTACAAATGCATCGTACTGGCCATCGCCCTGTGAATGCTCTTCAAATAATTCGCCGTTAATGCAAATATTTAATGTAACGGAAGGCCTTAAATCCTTAGAGTGGGTCAACACATAATTCTTTATCTGCACTTTCTGCTCAATGCTGTTGCTATCCAGTATGTCGGAAATTATATAGGGCAGATCCGCCTGGGTAACCATTTCTTTCCGGTCGCCCAATTCAATCACACGCTGAGTCACTTTCCTGAGATCTTCTTCAGATAATTGGATGCCCAACTGTTGCAAATTATTATCTATATTGGCCCTTCCGCTTGTTTTACCCAATGCATATTTACGTTGGCGGCCAAATCGTTCGGGCATCAGGTCGTTGTAATAAAGATTGTTCTTTTTATCCCCGTCTGCATGAATACCCGCAGTTTGAGTAAATACATTTTCACCTACCACAGGCTTATTTGCCGACACCCTGAACCCGGAAAATGCCTCCACCAGTTTACTTACTGAATACAATGATTTTTCAACAACCGCGGTCCTTACTTCCGGCATGAAATCATTTATCACCGCAATTGCACTGGCCAATGGCGCATTGCCCGCTCTTTCGCCCATTCCGTTTACAGTAAGATGCAAACCATGTGCGCCTGCCTTAACGGCTTCCAATACATTCGCTATGCTTAGATCATAATCGTTGTGTGCGTGAAAATCAAAATGCAAATGAGGATAACGGCTTACAAGTTCGGAAACATATTCAAATGTCTCCGATGGAATTAATACACCCAGTGTATCAGGTAATAGAACGCGTTTGATGGGAAGCTGTTGTAAAAAATCAATGTATTGCAAAACATATTCCTTTGAATTTCGCATGCCATTACTCCAGTCTTCCAAATATATATTGCATTGTAACCCTTTTTGAGTAGCCAAAGAAACTATATTGGCGACATCCGCGAAATGCTCTTCCGGCTTTTTTTTCAGTTGATGGGTAAGATGATTTAAAGATCCCTTTGTAAGTAAGTTCATTACCTGCGCACCCGTCTCCAGCATCCACTTTACTGAGGTATCCCCATCAACGAACGTGAGCACTTCCACCCTGTTTAAATAGCCATTGATCCTTGCCCAGTCCGTAATACTTTTTACTGCCTGGAACTCGCCTTCAGATACCCTGGCAGATGCGACCTCAATTCTGTCCACTTTCAATTCGGTGAGTAAAAGCTGCGCAATGGTTAATTTTTCAGAAGCAGAAAACGACACACCGCTGGTTTGTTCACCATCACGGAGAGTAGTATCCATTATTTCAATATATCTGGGTGTCTTTTTCACAACTAGATTGCATGCTCTGTGGCAAAAGAAACGATATCCGGTTTCATTGCCTGCAAATAATCGATATCATCAAAACCATTAAGCAGGTTGTGTTTTTTATAGCCATTAATGTTGAATGATTCCTTTTCGCCGGAGCTAAGTATGGTCACAGTTTGTTCGGGTAAGCTAACTTCAAACCTGGTGTTTGGATCAGCCTCAATGGCGGAGAATATTTTTTCTAAAAACCCCGGACTAACCTGGACCGGTAAAATACCCATGTTGATAGCATTGTTTTTAAAAATATCCGCAAAAAAACTGGACACCACGCATCTGAATCCATAATCATAAATGGCCCATGCCGCATGTTCACGGCTGCTGCCGCTTCCAAAATTTGTTCCGCCCACCAGGATCTTGCCGGAATACAAAGGATTGTTTAAAATAAATTCCTGTTGGGGTGTATCATCGGCATTATATCGCCAGTCCCTGAAAAGGTTATCGCCAAAACCTTCCCTGGTAGTTGCTTTCAAAAAACGGGCCGGTATGATCTGGTCCGTATCCACATTTTCGATAGGTAATGGAACAGCAGTACTTGTAAGCACACTAAATTTATCGTAAGCCATAATATAGGTTGAAAGTTGATTGTTGATTCTTGCCAATTGCCCATTGCCCATTGCCTATTGCCCATTACCCATTGCCCATTAAATCAGGTCCCTCGGATCAGTAACATAACCAGTAACTGCTGCAGCCGCAGCCACCAGCGGACTTGCCAGCAGTGTACGGCTGCCAGGTCCCTGCCGTCCTTCAAAATTGCGGTTACTGGTACTCACTGCATATTTCCCTGCCGGTACCTTATCATCATTCATTGCCAGGCATGCCGAACAGCCAGGCTGACGTAACAGAAAACCGGCTTCTGTTAATATGTCCAAAATGCCTTCTGCTTTAATTTGTTCTTCCACGATGTGAGATCCAGGCACTACCCAGGCGGTTACATGATCCGCCTTTTTACGCCCCTTAACGATGGAGGCAAAGGCCCTGAAATCTTCAATACGGCCATTGGTGCAACTACCGATAAATACATAATCTACTTTCTTCCCGATCATCTGGTCCTCTTCCTGAAAACCCATGTATTTAAGTGATTTTTCATAAGTAACAGTTGCACCTTTTAAATCAGCCCCCCTGGGTATTGATTTGGAAATCCCCATACCCATGCCGGGGTTGGTGCCATAAGTTATCATGGGCTCGATATCCGCGGCATCAAAATTGTATTCTATGTTAAATTCAGCACCTTCATCGGTTCTGAGCGTTTTCCAGTAAGCCAGTGCCTTATCCCATGCCGCCCCCTTGGGTGCCAGTTCACGCCCGTTGATATAGGAAAAAGTGGTTTCATCTGGAGCGATCATTCCACCGCGTGCACCCATTTCAATACTCATATTACAAACCGTCATACGGCCTTCCATGCTCATATTTTCAAATACATCTCCTGCGTATTCTACAAAATAACCCGTTGCGCCTGCCGCGGTTAGTTTAGATATTATATAAAGCGTTACATCTTTTGGGGTAACCGCCTTGCCTAAAACACCGGTTACGTTGATACGCATTTTCAACGGTTTCGGCTGCATGATACATTGGGAAGACAAAACCATTTCAACCTCGGAAGTACCTATTCCAAAAGCAATAGCGCCAAAAGCACCATGCGTGGAAGTGTGTGAATCACCACAAACAATCGTCATTCCGGGAAGCGTAATACCATTTTCAGGACCCACTACATGCACGATACCATTTTTAGGATTACCCAGCCCCCAATGGGAAATACCATGCCTGGCTGAATTTTGTTCCAAAGCCTTCAACTGGTTGGCTGATAATGGATCCTTTACCGGCAGGTGTTGATTAATGGTAGGTGTATTGTGATCCGCGGTAGCAAAAGTATGTTCGGGAAACATCACTTTTATCCCCCTGCTTTCCAGGCCCAAAAAGGCAACAGGACTGGTCACCTCATGAATAAAATGCCTGTCAATAAAGAATACATCAGGCCCGTCTTCAATTTTCCTCACTACGTGTGCATCCCACACCTTATCAAACAAAGTAGTTGGCATATTGCTGTTTTAAATGCTTTGATTTATTTTACAAATATCTATTGTAATTAGGAAAAAAATGTAAAAAAATCAGCAAATCTCATTTTTTGCTGAATAAGTCCATACAAAAAGAATTGAATTTCAGCTTTTTATGTATTTGACGGCCTGGTTCAATATTTTGGTTTCTGCTTCCTAAAGCGCGGCAAGATCAAAATCCAGCAAGTATTATTCTTATTCAAACTAAAACAAATCTGCAATTTTTTATTGGAAATAACCATGGAAATTTTTAATTAGGACTTACTAAATACGCTGTTTCGAAAAAATAAATTTTTTCTTTTCTTTTTAATTAACCTTTACTATCTTACTTTAAAATTATGTTATGGGATTATGTATTTATTACAAGGGCAGCATCATCAGCGAAGATCTGCTGGAACCATTGATAGAAGAAGTGACAGACATTTGCAGATCGCTGGGATGGAGATCCACCACCCTTGATGGAATTGGCGATGATGACAATTTAAGAGGAGTTTGTTTTGGCCCGGAGAAGAGTGAGCCCATTTTCCTTACATTTATCCCGGGAGGACGGCTGTGCTCTCCAGTCAGCCTGATGTGCAGGGAAATTTATGACGGCATTCAATTTGAGAAAGAACTGATGTATACTGCCGGCACAAAGACACAATTCGCCGGGCCGGACGCTCATATTGCCATCATTAAATTATTAAAATATATCTCAAAAAAATACCTGAAGGACTTTACCCTCACAGATGAAGGAGATTACTGGGAGACCGGCGATGAAAAGATTTTATATGCTCAATTTGGGAAATATAATTTCTTATTCGATGTCGTAGGTGAAGCCCTGGGTAGTATGCAAGCCATCCCTGGCGAAACCGCTGAAACGCTGGCAGAAAGAATAGGAAAAATTTTAAATGAAAAATTCAATGGAAACAAAGACTGACACGAATTGAATCCAAATATTCAAATTAGTACTGCAGTTAACTAAATCACCCAATGAAATATTTAGAAATTTACCTGTCAATTATCTAATACCCTTTGGGTAACAATGAATTTCCGGAATTGAAAAAATTATCAATTATCAATTAAAATAAATAAATTCTGTAAAATATCCCTTTGAATTTAATACGCTTCAAGTGCCAGTATATTATTCGATAATCTCTTTTCAATTCAGGGACTAGCTGCTATACGACATAATGTTGGCTTTGAAAAAATTATCAATTATCAATTATCAATTATTAGTGGAGGCCCCTTGTATACAGGAAGCTGAATACCGGCACCAGTCAGGTTTTCATAAATTTCAATCATTGAATTGCTCCTGATGGAGGAGGCTTCGGAGAGATCATGTACCCAAAACAAAATCTTCAGATCGATCGCCCAGTCTCCAAATTGTTGTACAATGATTGCCGGGCCCGGGGTTTCCATGATCCTTTCATTTTTAGTCAGTATTTCCTGTATCACTGTTTTAACTATTTTTAAATCCGCCTGGTACGGTATGCCAATTATAAATTCCACCTGCTTGTTCCGGTCCTGCATGGTCCAGTTGATCAGGTGTTGGGAAAGCAGGTCACCGTTGGGCACAATGATATCTGCGCCTTCATTGTTATTGATCTTGCTAGAACGAACCCCGATCTCTTTTACAACCCCCAATTTACCGCCCACCTCTATCAGGTCTCCCACCTGGATCGGTCGTTCAAATGCCAGTATCACTCCGGAAACGAGGTTGTTGACGATATTTTGCAAACCAAAACCAATACCAATGCCCAAAGCGCCGATCATGATCGAAAGTTTATCCAAAGGGATTCCCGCGGCAGCTACCGCGATACCAAAACCAAGTGCCCAGATCGTTAACCGTATCAGCAACATCATCGAACCGATACGGCTACGTTTGCCGGTACCTTTTATTTTTTCATTGCCAAAGAAAAAGTTGATAAACCCGGATAGCACCGAAGACAGCCAGATTATGCAGATAAAGACCGCCACACTTTTAAATGTAAACACCATATTCCCGATTGTCCTTGTTTCATTGAAAAAACTACCAAGTGCCTGGTTCATGACATCAAAAAGGGTAAGGTTTCTCATTAAAGCTACCGCCCAAAGCGTTGTTGACAAAAACCATAATACCCTCAGAATGCGGTGCTGAAGCTCCTTAAAATTGATATAGTCTGAAAAACGACTGTCGTGGTAGGCTTCGGATTGAAGGTAGATCGATTCCATCACCATAGTACAAAACACTTTCAGGCTAATACCCAGCATCAGGCATTGAATAGCGCTGACACCCAATATTTTTGCGAGTGATACCCGCCCGGTAAGGTTAAAAATGACAGAGAGAATTACCTGGGCCAGCGTAAAAATAGCCAGGGCCCGCGTAGCAGGCGATTCGGATAGTGTTATAAAATTCGGTTTCTTACTGATGATGAGTTTTACGCAAACCGCCGCCAGTAAAATACCGGCAAAAAATAGTCCCCAACGTTCCCCCAGGGCAGATTCCAACAGGAGGTTGTCCAATGCATAGTATAACCAAAGCAAACAAAGCAAAGCCCCGGTTATTTTAGACGGCCTGGTTAAATAAGGATAAATGAGGAAAATAAGCGTTAGTAACCGGAATATCTCACAGGCATGCAATAATGCCATGGGAGGGTTTGAAAAAAAGAACGGCAAATAGGTAAAAAACGCCATAAGACAGCCAATAAAAACACTGCGACGCAAAAAATGAGTGGTCTGTAAAACGGCCTCTGCATTTGGCTGAATTTTTACCCGCCGCATATTCATTAAGGACCATGAAAAAATAAAAATAAAAACCAGCAGCCCGACAGTTAACACATTCCATTTCTCATTCAGGTAAATTAATATGATCTTCCTGCCCCTTGCCAGTCCAAGGTTGGTGATCTCACCAAGACCTCGCTCGTATTCTTCCCTTCCCGCCTGGAACAAAGGTGCTTCTTCCTGGCCCCACATACCCATTTTAAGTGATATGGTTAAATAGCGCATATCGGAAATGACATCATTGGCCTCCAATAAATTAACCGACACCTTGTTAAGTAATAAATTCACCCTTGCAAGCGTTTTTCGCTGCAACGTATCGAGCGCAAATCCTTCAACATTTATATCCTGCAACTCCCGCATCAGGATAGAATCCGGTACCCGTGAAGCCAATAAAGGGTCCTTCAGTATGTTTCTTACGGCTGCATTGCTTTGGGTGAGTTCATTGCTGTAATTGGTAAGGACGCGTTGGTAGGAAGCCAGGTTAACCGATGTTTCATTTAACATGATCACCGCGGTGTTCAAACTGCGGAGGTTCATCTCGCTTCCTTTTTTCTCCAGTCTTGACTTAAAT
>JBDTWP010000353.1:0-7615 GCA_040006615.1 Ferruginibacter sp. | reverse complement strand
ACTGTAAAGGAGTGACATGGGAAAATTTTGAAAATAGTTTGGAAAAAATGGCGAATGACGCGCTGGCCTCAGGGAGCCCTCAGAATAATCCTGTGATTCCAACAATGGCTGAGATAATAGATCTTTACCGGGTAGCCTGGTAAAAATATAGTATAATAGTAAAATGTCTTTTAAGAATAAAGTTCGGATACCTTGCTGGCCAGGCTCTCCTTTCAGAATGATACATCCTGAATTGACAATTATTAATCATTCGGAAATGTATTGGAATATTGGTCCTTGTCACTCAAATCCAATAACCGTTGACCCAACCGGCCGTGTTTTAAGTTGATAAATCCTCTTAAAAGTTTAGAAAGAGAGGATAGATTTGTCTATAGAATAATCAAAGTTGCTGTAATAAAAATTTTTAGAAAAAAATGAACAGGCGCGAATTATTGAAACAATCAGCATTACTGACTCTTTTTGGCAACGGACTACCCGGGGCATTTAATAATTTTGCTAAGAATAGAATCCATATAGGGGCTTGCGATTGGTCCATCGGAAAAAGCAGTGATCCCCTGGCATTTGATGTAGCCAAACAAATAGGATTAGAGGGCATCCAGGTTAATATGGGTACACTTGCGAATAATTTGCACCTGCGAAATAAGGATATTCAGCAAAATTACAGGGAATCTTCTCTTAGATCAGGAGTTAAGATAGCAAGTCTGGCTCTTGCAGAATTTAATAACATTCCTTACAAATCGGATCCCCGCACCGAAGAATGGCTCTGGGATAGTATTGATACAGCTTCCAACCTTGATGCGAAACTGATTCTACTTGCATTTTTCGCTGGCAATGATCTGCGTAATGACGATAAAGGAAAAAAAGAAGTCATTAAAAGATTGAAAATGGTTGTTTCCAAAGCGGAGAAATTAGGTGTGATCCTGGGAATAGAATCCTACCTGAGTGCCGGAGAACATATGGATATCATTCAACGTGTAGGCTCAAAAAATATCAGGGTATATTACGATTTCCGTAATTCAGCAGATGCAGGACATGATGTGATCAAAGAGATCAAGTGGCTGGGCAAAGATATCATCTGCGAATTGCACATGAAAGAAAATGGTCCACTGCTGGGCAAGGGAACGCTCGATTGGAATAAAATAGCTGAAACTTTATTAGACATGGAGTATTATGGAAACGGCTGGATGCAGATCGAGGGATCCCTTCCGGAAAATGCAGGCATTGTGGAAAGTTATAAGCATAACCTCCACTTCCTAAAAGATTGCTTCCATTACAAAAACAAAATATTTTCCGGATGAACTGGAACCCATTATTATTAATCTCTACTCAGTTCTCCTGTCCAGTCATGAACAGGTTACACGAAAATCTTTTTGAAAGTTTAGATAAAAGCTAAATTTTTTTTCCGGAACTTGCGCAGCAGGAGCTACGGTAATGAGACAAAAAATTTTATTTTTAATGTGCCTGCTGTCTATTGTGTTTACTGAAGCGCAGGTGAAGAAGGCATTAGTTACTAACTGGCGGGTGGTACTGGAACGAAAGGATGGTAAGCAGGTGGTGTTCCAACTTGAAAGTACAAGGGAAGAGGGCAAAACAGTATTGCATGTTATAAATGCAGCGGAAAGAATAAAAATAACAAGTGTGAAAACAGCGGGAGATTCTATGTTCTTTGACATGCCTGCTTTTGAATCTTCTTTCAGGGTAAAATTGCTGAACAATAGCGATATGATTGGAACCTATATAAAGGGCACGTCGGGCAAAACGCAATACTGGCCGTTGTATGCATCCGCAAACCGGAGGGAACGTTTTAGCGCTGACAGCGGCAAAGCAAAAAATGATATTTCCGGCAGGTGGGATGTGAGCTTTACTCGGGCAAATGGTACAATTCGTAAGGCAATGGGAATGTTTGAACAGAAAGGAAATAAGCTTTCAGGAACTTTTTTAACGCCTTCCGCGGATTACCGCTACCTGGACGGTATCTTAACGGGTGACTCACTCAGGCTATCCAGTTTTGATGGCGATAATGCTCGTTTATTTGAGGCAAAAATTGAAAATGCAAATATTATTTCCGGCGGTGTTTTTTATAACGGGTATACGGCCAGGGAAACCTGGACGGCAAGAAAGAATGATTCTGTTGCCCTGCCTGAAGCAGATGAACCAACCCGGTTGCGTGAGGGAGAATCAAAACTGAATTTTACTTTCAATGACCTGCATGGCCTACCCGTATCCATCAATGATGAAAAGTATAAAAACAAGGTGGTGATTATCCAGATCATTGGAAGCTGGTGTGCCAGCTGCCTTGATGAAACAAAGTTTCTTTCTGACTATTATAATCTCAACCGTTCAAAAGGCATAGAAATCATCGCCCTGGCTTATGAATTAACTACGGATACAGGCAGGTCAAAAAAAGCTGTGGCAAAATTTCAAAAATTATTTAATGTGCAGTATGCCATGCTGATTACCGGAACCGCCGCCAGTGATGAAAATAAGACGGAAAAAACATTGCCGCAGCTTACTGCTATTAAGTCTTATCCTACCACTATCTATATTGGTAAAAACGGACAAGTAAGGGAAATACAGACAAGTTTTTATGGGCCCGGCAGTGGCGAATATTATATCCTATCTAAAAATAAGTTTTATGAAACGGTTGACCGGTTGCTTAAAGAATAAGTGTTTTTTATAACAGTTAAGCTTAATTTTTCAGCCTCGGTTTCGCTCTACGAACCGAAATTCTTTTAGCCTCGGTTTCGCTCCACGAATCGAAACATGTTAGCCCGGAAAGGAACCTGGCTAAATCCGATGCTTGTGTATACATCCCGTATTTTGCTTGGCAGTTTTCGGAATTCACGCAGGGTACAAGGTTAGATTCTGGCGTGGTTAATAATATTAACTATAACTTTAATGATAATATTTACGTGATAATTCCATGTACAGTTGATAATGAGTTGAATTTTTTACAATGACAAATCTTTTCCCCTCATGATAAAACAAACCTTGGTTTTATTTTTCCTCTTTTTTTCCTCTTTTTCCGTAACTGCTCAAAATGATTCTACCGTAGTTTCCTTATTACCCGAAATGGTTTTTGTCAGCGATACCCAGCAACCGTTGTGTCTGGAAAGGATATTCCGAAAATCTAATCATAATATTAAAGCAACAGCTGCAATTTTTGATGTTATAATAAAACAAAAGCCAAAGATATTATACATGTTGGGAGATGTAGTTTCACTTGGGTATGACAAGAATAAATGGAAAAAAGTTGATCTTTTTTTAGGTACTTCCCGCAGCCAGGGTACTACTGTCTTCGGTTTGTTAGGCAATCATGATGTAATGTGGAAAAGAAAAAAGGGAGAAATGAATTTTCAAAAAAGATTCCCGATGATGGTACGCACAGGCTATGTTACAATAGCAGACTCTGTGGCGACAATATTACTCAATTCAAACTTTACAACACTTTCTGATACAAGCATAAACAGTCAACAAGAATGGTACAAAGCGACACTCGCCGGCTTAGATACAACAGAAGCTATAAAGGCAATCATCGTTTGCTGCCATCATGCGCCTTATTCCAATAGCAAAATTGTTGGATGCTCCGGCAAAGTGCTGCGGTATTTTGTACCGGGCTATATCAAATCTAAAAAAGCAAAAATGTTTATCACGGGGCATGCCCACGCTTTTGAACATTTTAAAATGTATGGAAAAGATTTTTTGGTAATTGGCGGCGGCGGCGGGCTGTACCATCCCCTGGATACTTCCGTAAAAAGGTTACCTGATGTTGCAATGAATTATAAGCCTGCTTTTCATTATTTATCTGTAAAGAGGATTGCAGATAAATTATTAATTACTTCATATTTTTTGAAAAATGATTTTGTCGGTTTTGATTCAGGGTACAATTTTAATATCAATTTATAAGCAGCCAGGATGCATTAAAATTCATGGCGGTTGATTAGGACTATTTTTTTCAAAGCTGACCATACTTTATATTTTGTGTTATAAAATATTAATGCCATGAAAAAATTATTGCCTTTCTTTATCTTAATTGCCTTTCTTATTTTTCTCAAAGCGATATATCCGGGTGCAACTTATTCCTGACAGGGTATCTTTATCCATAAATTATATAGCAATTATGAATAGCGATGAATTCACGGAAGCAGGTGGTAGCCGCCGCTCCTTCTTAAAAAAATCGGCCCTTGCTGCAGTCGTACTTGCAGGTACAGATCTTTCCTCACTTTTGGCAAAGAATTTAGGCGATAAGGATGAACAAGGAACTGACATACCATGGTATCGGCGGGTTACCCGGTGGGGACAGATTAATATTACCGAAAAAGATCCTTCCCAATATGATATTCCCTGGTGGCGTAAATATTGGAAACAAACAGGAACCGAAGGCATAGTAGTTAATGCAGGTGGTATTGTAGCTTATTATCCGACCCTTATACCGCTTCAGCGTAAGGCAACCTATCTCGAAGGGCGCGATTTGTTTGGTGAATTGAGTCGTGCGGCCCGGGAAGACGGGCTTGCAGTATTTGCCCGTATGGATTCCAACAGGGCGCACGAGGAATTTTACAAGGCTCACCCCGGCTGGTTTGCTTTGAACAAAACTGGTAAGCCATATAAAGCAGGCGACCTTTACATATCATGTATCAACAGTCCATACTATGAAGAGCATATTCCAGCCATTCTGAAAGAAATTTCCGGAATGTACCACCCGGAGGGCTTCACTGACAATAGTTGGAGTGGCTTGGATCGTTCATCGATATGCTATTGTGAAAATTGTAAAAAGAGTTTCTTCGATAAAACCCAAAATGATATTCCGCTTGCAAAAAACTGGGATGATCCGGTATACAAAAAATGGATTCGCTGGAATTATAACCGCAGGCTGGAAATCTGGGACCTGAATAACCGTGTTACGAAGGCGGCGGGAGGACCGCTATGCATTTGGGTTGGTATGAACAGCGGCTCAGTCAGCAGCCAAAGCAACAGTTTTCGGGATTACAAAGAGATTTGCCGGAGAGCCGACATCATCATGCTCGACAACCAGGCCCGCAGTGATTTGGGTGGTTTTCAACTTAATGGAGGTATTGGCAAGATAGTCCATGGTTTGTTGGGATGGGATAAGCTCATTCCGGAAAGTATGGCGATGTACCAGGCCGGCAATCCAACATTCCGCTTAACAAGCAAGCCCGAGCATGAGGCAAGGATGTGGATGGTGGAAGGAGCTGCGGGGGGCATTCAGCCCTGGTGGCACATGGTTGGCGCCTATCATGAAGATCGCCGGATGTACCGTACCGCGGGCCCTTTTTTGCAATGGCATCAAAATAATAAAGCATTTCTTATCGACCGGCGGCCCGTTGCTTCGGTAGGCGTGGTATGGTCACAGGAAAATACGGATTTTTATGGGCGGGATAATGCCCATGAGTTGGTAGATCTTCCGTGGCGGGGTATAACAGAAGCGCTTATCAGGGACCATATTCCGTATCTGCCCGTTCATGCGGATCACATAGACCGTGACGCAGGTCAGTTCTCCTTACTGATATTACCTAATCTTGCTATAATGACTGACGACCAGGTTGCCAGTGTGCAACGTTTTGTTGAACAGGGTGGAAGTCTAATCGCTACGGATGAAACCAGCCTTTTTAATGAAGAGGGAGATAAAAGGAATGATTATGCTTTGGGAGATTTATTCGGGGCGCACCGGGTTAATTCTGATCTTACTGGTAATGTGCCGCCAGGACCTGGGAATGGCGATTCACACCACACTTACTTAAGGCTAACGCCGGAATTGCGTAGCCAGGTGATGGGCCCGCACAACAGCGAAGAACCGCCAGTTACCGGCAACCGTCACGTAGTTTTAAAAGGTTTCGATGAAACTGATATCCTGCCATATGGTGGTTTGCTTACGGTGCTCAGGACTGAAGCGCACGTTGAAATCCCGCTGACCTTTATTCCCGAATTCCCCGTTTATCCACCGGAAACGGCATGGATGCGAATACCGAAAACGGATATTCCCGGATTGATCCTCAATACCCGGGCTAATAAAAGCCGGATAGCTTTTTTGCCAGCCGACATTGACCGGCAATTCGGAAACTATAACCTTCCGGACCATGGGAACTTGTTAGCAAACATAATCCGTTGGGCAGTAAAGGACAACATCCCTTTAAAAGCTAAGGGAGCGGGTTTGGTAGACTATCATCTTTATAGCCAACCAGGACGCCTGGTCTTGCATATTGTTAATTTGACCAGTGCAGGAACATGGCGTCAGCCGGTGCATGAATTAATTTCAATCGGACCTTTGCAGGTGCAGGTCAAGCTGCCCGGTGATGCGAAGGGCAATAGCCTGAGGACGCTGGTGACGGATCAAAAGATATTAGCTACTGTTGTGGATGGCTGGTGTCACTTTGAAATCAAATCGGTACTGGATCATGAAGTAGTGGTGATTGCCTGAGAAGTTGCTTCAGTTTTATTTCCCGGGATCTGGCACATACTAATATGACCGGTATTTCCAGCGTCCGCCCTTTTGAAAATGAAGCGGATTTGTGCACCCGTTGAAAAATTTTCGATTTTCATGAAGTTTTGTTTTTTTTAAATAGGATTTTCGATCAAAGAACAAGTACACCAAACGAGGTCCATTTTAATCTTTAAATTTCATTTATCAACATAAATTTCGGGCATTATTGGAAGAGTTTTTTAGATTCAAAAAGTTCATACAGCGAAAACACTAAAGAAGAATTAATTGTAAAGGGTGGATCATCAGCAGGGAAAAAATAAAGGACACACAATCTGTCGAAATGGAAAACCTTTACCCGAAAATTTTAAAGAAAAACTTTTTTTTTAAATAAATTCTTTGTAGATTTATTTTTCATAAAGATTGCTAAGTTATTCAGCCTTTTTTGTTTATACATTATTTTTGTGTGTTTTTCATTAGTCCTCTGTTACTTTAACCTAATATCTTATCTATTAAACCTGCTTCCCAATTTGTATCGGTATTTTAATAATCCCTGTAACCGGAATTGCATTTCCAGTTGATCAATAAAAAATTTTTTGATTGTCAACCGAGCGATTGTATGTTACTCCGGGAGGAATAATGCTACATTAAAGCGAATCTTTAAATAATAAAATAATGCTGTTTGCATATTCAATTTGCAGTTGTAATTAATTATGTTAGTTGAATTGTACATTGGTATTATTTCTATTAAAATCCACTTTGTATGAATCTCAGGAATTGGTTTGTTTTTTGACCTCTGAACAATTTCTATTGTGGATGACAAATTTTACTGACGAATAGTGTTTTTTGTGATGCAGATCCTTAATATGATCTGTACCATGTAAAGCTATTTGGGATAAAATAAAATTTAAATAAATGTAGTAATATGATTGAATTATTACCCCAATCAATTTCAGCGGTTAAGGTTAAGAATAAAATATGGCTTTCTTCACCCCATATGGGTAAGAAAGAGCAGGAGTTTATAAATGAAGCTTTTCAGGGCAATTGGGTAGCACCAATAGGACCAAACGTAGATGCTTTTGAATTTGCACTCGCTGATTATTTGGAAGGAGACAGACACGTTGTGGCATTAAACTCTGGTACCGCCGCAATTCATCTTGCACTCATATTACTGGG
>JBDTWP010000352.1:0-7627 GCA_040006615.1 Ferruginibacter sp. | reverse complement strand
GTTCTGAAGAAATGAATATTTTAAATCTTGCGAAAATTCCACAGAACGGCAATCCAACTACCTAAAAAGCCCTGTAAGGGCGCAATACAATAGCACAGGGTGAAGCCCTGTGAAACTACCTTTATTTTTTATAAAAAAAAATTTGGAAGTATACTTCACTTAATCGTATATTTGCGATATAAGATTAAATCCTAATGGCAATCCACAAAAAAGAAGAATTCTCTCAAAAGGAACAGGATCTGGCTGAATTTGCAAAAGCGATAGCTCATCCTGCCCGGATCGCAATATTAAAAGTATTGGCGCAACGCAATGAATGTATCTGTGGTGAAATAGTGGATATATTGCCGCTGGCGCAATCAACCGTTTCCCAACATTTAAAAGAATTAAAAAACGCAGGTTTGATAAAAGGGACAATCGATGGCCCCCGCACTTGTTATTGTATCAACTGGAAGGCATTTGAAAAATTCAATACGGAATTTAATTTGTTGTTCGATACGCTTAAGGTGAAGAATGAAAAAGCATGTTGTTAAGCTGTATTCAGACCGGCAGCGCATGCCCGCAAATAATTTCCGGTGAGATCGAAGCTACCCATTCGCCTAAAAAATGTTTTTCTCGATGCAAAACATCAAAAGCGGATGCCCTGCCTCGCAAACAATAAAATCTACATCTTAAAAAATATAACCATGAACAATGATTCACAAATTAAAGAACTCGTAAGAGAAAAGTATTCCGCTATTGCAGAACAAAGTAAAGATCAGAATCAAAGCTCCTGCTGTGGGGCAACTTCAGCCTGTTGCGGCGATGAGGTCTATAATATTATGGCCGATGATTATACCAGGCTGGCTGGTTATAATCCGGACGCTGATCTGGGGTTAGGCTGCGGTTTGCCCACCGAATTCGCTAAGATAAAGGAAGGTGATACGGTAATTGATCTCGGCAGCGGGTCCGGCAATGATTGCTTTATCGCCCGCAGGCTTACCGGCGAAACCGGAAAAGTTATTGGTATTGATTTTACCACACCGATGATAGAAAGGGCAAGGGCCAATGCGGAAAAAATGGGTTACAACAATGTGGAATTCAGGCAGGGCGATATTGAAAATATGCCCGTTACCAGTAACTATGCGAATGTAATTGTAAGCAACTGTGTCTTAAACCTGGTGCCAAATAAATACAAAGTGATCAGTGAAATTTTCAGGGCGCTGAAACCAGGAGGCCATTTTTCAATTTCAGATATTGTGCTGGAAGGAATGCTGCCCAGCCGCTGGAAAGAAGTGGCGGAATTGTATGCGGGTTGTGTGAGCGGTGCTGTGCAAAAAGATGTATACCTGGAAATGATAAAAGAAGCAGGATTTAAAAATATCACCCTGCAAAAGGAAAAAGAAATTATTATACCCGGGGATATACTGAAAAATTATTTGAGTGACGAAGAAATTGCCGCGTATAAAAAAGCCAATACAAAAATTACCAGCATCACTGTATATGCAGAAAAACCAGCAAAGGATGAAAGGAATTGTTGTGAGCCGGGAAGTGCATGTTGTTAATATCAATATAAATGACGGCAAATAATTGTACTCCGAAAGCGGCCATTCAATAAAAAGGTTAAAAGCTCTGTCTCCATCGACCTGATGCAGGCCTGGCCTTATCACATTCATCCGGGCCACTATTACCGGCTATTAAAAAGTAAAAAATCAATTTAGTTATGACAAACAATTTCAATACTTCGGGTGAGTTGAGGCCATTGAAATTACTTTTTGTTTGTATCGAAAACAGCAATCGTTCGCAAATGAGCCAGGCATTTGCAAAAATGCTTGGCGGCGAAAATGTGAAAGCTTATAGTGCTGGTAGTAAACCCAGTGGTATAGTTAATCCCAAAGCCATTACGGCAATGAAAGAACTGCATTACGATTTAAGCACCCATGAAAGTAAAAGCCTCGGTGAAGTAAAAGAATTTGCACCATTTGATGCCGTAATTACAATGGGTTGCGGCGATGCCTGCCCCTGGATGCCGGCAACACAATTCATAGACTGGCAAATTCCAGATCCCAAACACATGGAGCGGGAGCAGTTTAATGAAGTGAGGGATCTTATTAAAGTAAAGGTAAAGGAACTGATTGATGGGTTAAAGGTGAATGTTGAATATGGAATTGCTCATATCTAGCAATTGCCCATTGCTCTTTGCCCATTGCCCATTGCCCATCGCCCATTGCCCATCGCCCATTGCCCATCGCCCATTGCCCATTGCACATTGCCGATTCCCCATTGTCCATTGCCTATTGCCTATTGCCCATTGCCTATTGCCCATCGCCCATTGCCCATTGCCTATTTTCTGCTGCTCAATTTAGATAGAAGCCGAAGGATTTCGAGATACAACCAAACAATGGTTACCATCAAACCAAATGCTCCATACCATTCCATATATTTTGGAGCCCCTGCCGCGGCACCCTGCTCCATCATATCAAAATCCAGGATCAGGTTAAGCGCAGCTATGGCCACTACCACTAAAGAAAATCCAATTCCCATAAGTGAACCTTCATGTAAAAATGCCATTTGAACGCCAAACATTCTTAATACCATTGCAATTAAATAAAAAATGGCAATACCCGCCGTAGCTGTTACAATGATGGCTTTGAATTTTTGAGTAGCCCGGATTATTTTAAAGCTATACAAAAAATACATGGCTATAGCAGTACCAAATGTAAGTCCCACTGCATTCATGATAATATTGGGCATCTTTGCCGCAAAGGCCTCGTTATAATAGGCTGAAATTGCACCGATAAATAAACCTTCCAGTAATGCATATAACGGAGCCAGGTAGGGCGACCATTCTTTTTTATACATAATTACCAATGCCACCACAAACCCCCCGATTAAACCTCCCCATATCAATGGTTGTACATTTCCGCCTTGTGCAAATTCTTTCCAGGAATAATAAGCAGTGCCCATGACCATTAAAAACATAAAACCAAACTTGTTTAAAGTACCTCTTACCGTCATTGAATTATTGTAATCAATATAGCCGGTATTCTTAAATGCTTTTTCAGAAAGCGTAGGATTTCCAGATTTGAATAAGTCCATAGTTGTAATTTTTTAAGGTTAAAAATATATCATTTCAATGTAGTAACTACATAAAATATGATATTGCGATGTTAATTTTTCATACCTGTACCCGAAATACTTTTAGTACGCCAGTCATTCCTGCCCTGCTACCGCATAATATTATTGTTCAGGGCCGGACTACCGGCCAAATGCCTGAAATCTTTCACAGCAGAATCAGGCTGGGAATAGAATTTCTCAAAACGGTTATTTGCATGCATATAATTGTAAAGAAAATATGATTTGATCTGAAGCAAAAATTTGATTATCAGAAAATATGCCTCAACCGTTCCTGGGGCAATTCCTTACAAAGTTTTTGGGTAATGATAATAAAAAATAAATTCAGCGTACCTTGCAGTGATTTTTAATGATTGACCATATGAGTACTAAAGAGCAGGTAATAAAGGACGTAGTAATAAAATTTGCCGGAGATAGCGGCGACGGTATGCAGTTAACCGGCAGCCAGTTTACCAACAACACCGCCATGCTGGGGATTGACCTTGCAACCTTTCCGGATTTTCCCGCCGAAATAAGGGCGCCATTAGGCACATTGCCCGGGGTTAGTGGTTACCAGTTACGTTTTAGCAGCGACAGGATTTTTACGCCCGGCGATACCTGTGATGTTTTGGTAGCTATGAATGCGGCCGCCTTGAAAGTAAATCTAAAGGGATTAAAACCTGGCGGTGTCATTATTGCCAATATTGAAGGCTTTGATCCAAAAAACCTTCGGCTCGCAAATTATGCGGAAGGCGTTAACCCACTGGAAGATAACAGTTTGGATGCTTATGAGTTGATTAAGATTGATGTTACCAAAATGACAAGGGAAGCATTAAAAGATTTCACCATGGGGATGAAAGAGAAGGATCGGGCAAAAAATATGTTTGTATTGGGCTTCTTATATTGGATGTACAACCGGGAAATGGACAATACCATTAAATTTTTTAAGGAGAAATTCGGGAAAAAACCCGAGATTTTTGAAAGTAATGTAAGGGCTCTGCAGGCAGGTTATAATTATGGTGATACTACCGAAACCTTTACAACCAGATACACGGTCGAAAAGGCAAAGATGGAACCGGGCATGTACCGCTCCATAATGGGTAACCAGGCCTTGTCATACGGGTTAATTGCGGCTTCTCAAAAAAGCGGGTTACAATTATTTTTAGGCAGTTATCCCATTACACCCGCAAGCGACATATTACATGAATTAAGCAAGTATAAAAACTTTGCTATAAAAACATTCCAGGCTGAAGACGAGATAGCTGCAATTACTTCAGCTATTGGAGCCAGTTACGGAGGCAGTTTGGGTGTAACAACTACCAGCGGCCCCGGAATGGCTTTAAAAGCGGAGGCAATGGGCCTGGCAGTGATGCTGGAAATTCCTTTGATCATCATTAATGTGCAAAGAGGCGGCCCAAGCACAGGCTTGCCCACTAAAACAGAGCAAAGCGATCTGATGCAGGCTTATTATGGACGCAACGGAGAGTGCCCAATGCCTGTCATATCAGCATCCACGCCAAGTGATTGTTTTAGTGCTATATATGAAGCGGTCAGGATCAGCGTTCAGCACATGACCCCCGTAATATTTTTAAGCGATGGTTATATTGCCAATGGAGCCGAACCCTGGAAATTTCCCGCTTCATCCGATCTTGCTGAAATTAAAGTGTCTTTTGCATCACAGAACATTGCATCCGATATGGACGCAAATGGTAAATTTCAACCATATAAAAGAGATGATAAATTAGTTAGGCCCTGGGCGATACCGGGTACAAAAGGCCTTGAACACAGGGTAGGTGGTTTGGAAAAACAGGATGTTACCGGTAATATCAGCTATGATTCAGATAATCACCAGCTCATGGTGAAAACCAGGCAAAAAAAAATAGACCTTATTGCGAATTATATACCTGTACAAAAATTGGATAGCGGAGCTGATAAGGGCAAGGTATTGGTGCTGGGATGGGGGAGCACCTATGGCTCTATTAAAAGTGCCTGTAAGGAATTGCAGGATGAGGGGCATTCGGTTTCACATGCCCACTTACGATATATCAGGCCGTTTCCGAGGAACCTGGGAGATATATTGAAAAATTTTGATAATGTACTGATACCTGAAATAAATAACGGGCAACTGGTCAAGATCATCCGGGACGTATATTTTGTGGATGCTAAACCGTATAATAAAATAATGGGTATCCCTATTACTAAAGGGGAGTTAATAAACGAAATAAGGAAGATGTTATAAACCCTGCTGCTGGCTTGGATCCTGGTAAAAAAGGTTCTGATTTATCAGGCCCTTTTTTATTTTAGTAAGAAATCTCTGAAAAAATATCAGGATGCTTTTCAAATGTGCAGGCAGGCCTTTTGATTAGAACCGCTGTGGACCGGCGCGCCTGATTGCTTGTCTTCCGAATGTGAGGCCTAGCTTAATGTTAAAAGTAAAATAGGCGTCATTGTCTTTAGGATTTCCCCTGATGCCTCCTTCTGTCTTTCTGAAAACTCCGGTAGGACCTCCGGGATTTACCCTGTCATTCGAACTGAGTGCCATGGCATTTTGTAATTTCAACCCGCTATAATATTTTGGAAACAAATTCTTATTAATATATCGCGTACTTACATCATCCAGGTAATCTGTTGATAGAAAGCGGTGTAAAAATTCTGCACGCAAATTAAAAGCGGGCGAAAGATCATATTTAAATCCCACACCCAGGGGAATATTCATTTGGCTTAATTTATAGGCCTTCCTGTCAGGGTATTCTAAAAGACCCTGCCCTTCCAAAGTCAAAGGCTGCAGGTCTACCCAATTGTTTTTTAACCTGCTTTGGGGATTAAAAGAAAAAAATCCTACTCCGGCTGCAATATAGGGTGACAATCTTGGTGGCTCATCATCACTGTTCAGGTCAGCTTCCGCTAGAAAACTTCTTATAATAAATCGAATATGAAACTCTGCTACCACGGAAACTTCATTTATTTTACTTCTAAAGTTTAGATTGCGCTCGTACCTGCCTGAAGTGGTATTTTTAACATTGATCAAAATACTATCATAGGCGCTTACCTGGCCAAAAGTGGCTTCTAACCTTATTCCTACAGCATATTTATACAGGGCGCTTAAATAAATACCGCCATTTAAATGAGTGTTGCCAATATTCAGATCTTTTATAAATGGCTTTCCAATGCCTTTTCTTCCTCCTACATCCGATAAACAGTTCATTAAACCAAATGATCCGCCTACCTCAAACATTAAAGGAGTATCATAGTAATTATTATCGTAAAAATAAAATTGTGCTGTCGCTTTTTGTTCAAAAGCGGTCAACAGTATTGCTGTTGCTACGATAAACCGAATATTTTTCAAGAAATAAAAGTCATTCATCAATAATAGTATGTCCCGGATCTTTCTGGTTGGGTTGTTCTTTACAAAGTAAACGAAAATTATTCAATTAAATTTTATGTTTTAACTTCTTTCTGTAATACTTACAGGCATCTTTTATGCCGCATTCGCTGCATTTCGGACTTCTTGCTGTGCAGACATACCTTCCGTGAAGTATCAGCCAGTGATGGGCCTTATGAATATGTATTTCTTGTATATGACTTACCAATTGTTTTTCGGCGGCTAAAGGCGTTTTGGCATTCGTAGTTAGCCCAATCCTGGCACTAACCCTGAATACATGGGTATCTACAGCCATATTGGGTTGATTATCAATTACTGAAGTTATTACATTCGCTGTTTTTCTTCCTACACCGGGTAATTCAATGAGTTCATCAACCGTCATGGGAACTTTACCGGAAAATTTTTGAATAAGTGCTGAAGCCATCCCTATCAGGTGCTTTGATTTATTATTGGGGTATGAAATACTTTTAATAAGAGCGAAAACATCATCAAATTCAGCCTTACTCAGGCTCTTCACATCAGGATATTTTTCAAAAAAGAGGGGGGTTGTAAGGTTTACCCGCTTATCCGTACATTGGGCGGAAAGGATTACCGCTACAAGTAGCTGGTACGCATTATCATATAACAATTCAGTTTCAGCGCCGGGAGCATGACTTAGAAAATAATCAATAACAAATTGGTAACGTTGCTGTTTGGTCATAAAAAAAATCGTCCCGCATTTTTTTGGGACGAAAGTACATTAATAACCGAAAAGTCATTCTAAACTTCTGTTGAAAATTCTTTAACCGAACTTTCAGCATAATTTAAAATATTATCTACCGCAATCTTTCGTGGTGAAAGGCTCAACTTCTCCAGGCAATTGATTGTCTGGGAAATCACTTCAAACTTTTCACGTAGAATCCAGTCGGTTTCTAGCGTAGCCATTAAAATGGCCGATTTCTCTGGAGAAGTTTCTTTGTACAGGTATTGTATAAGATCTTCCTGGGTAAAATTGTGCATTGGCAATTTTGATTGCATTGTTTATAAAAAATATTCAAATCCTGCATTATAAACGACCTAAATGATTGGTTATTGTACAGGTATGTGAATTATTTGTTAGCATCCTTTGCCGAAATGATAAACAAATCCTCATTATCCTTCTTCATTAAATACTTT
>JBDTWP010000351.1:0-7628 GCA_040006615.1 Ferruginibacter sp. | reverse complement strand
AAACCATAAACCATAAACCATAAACCATAAACCATAAACCATAAACCATAAACCATAAACCACAAACCACAAACCCTCAACCACAACTGATGCTACTTACTAAATTTAATCTCAAAAATATAACTACCGGCATTGTATCGGTTCCTGGTGAAAACCTCCTCGCATTACCCGAAAAGGTATTACAATTTGGAACCGGTGTATTGCTTCGCGGTCTGCCTGATTATTTTATTGATAAGGCTAACCGAAACGGAGTATTCAACGGTAGAATTGTAGTTGTAAAATCTACCGATAGCGGCGATTCATCTGCGTTTGACAAACAGGATGGAATGTACACTTTGTGTATGCGTGGCTTGATAAACAGTCTGCCTGTTGAAGAAAATGTTATCTGTTCAGCTATTAGCCGGGTATTAACAGCCGGTAAGAATTGGGATACGATTTTACAATTTGCCCATAATCCTGTTCTGGCAATTATCATTTCCAATACAACGGAAGTTGGAATTGAACTGGTGAAGGAAGATATTCGCCTTCACCCGCCTTCGTCCTATCCCGGTAAATTGCTGGCTTTCTTATACGAACGATTTAAGTTTTTTAATGCCAGTGCCCTGTTTGGGCTGGTAATTGTACCTACTGAATTAATTTCTGATAACGGGAAGAAATTACGATCGATCGTGCTTGAACTGGCTCACCTGAATGGCCTCGAAGAAAATTTTACCGAATGGCTGGAACACCATAATCATTTTTGTAATTCATTGGTTGATAGAATCGTTCCCGGCAAACCAGCTTCCGAAATCAAAACCTCATTGGAAACACAACTGGGATACCAGGACGAACTGATCACCATGAGCGAAATTTATAGTCTCTGGGCTATCGAAGGGAATGATCAAATAAGGAATGTATTATCCTTTGCTGGCGCCGACCAGGGAATTGTAATTACAGGTGATATCAGCGTTTATAAAGAACTAAAATTAAGGTTACTGAACGGTACCCATTCGCTAAGTTGCGGAGTGGCCTTTTTATCAGGCTTTAATACGGTTAGGGAAGCAATGGATGACGCCATTCTTTCCAATTTCATAAAGCGACTTATGCTTGATGAAATAGCGATGGCGATTCCCTACCCAATGCCCTTGGAGGAAGCTAAGGAATTTGCGTTAAAAGTGATTGACCGGTATTGTAATCCCAGCATTGAACATAAATGGATCAGCATCACGCTGAATTATACAGCCAAATTAAAGATGAGGGTTGTGCAGGTCTTACAACGCTATTATGAGCTATATGGGGTAGTTCCGGAAAGGATGGCTATTGGATTTGCTGCCTGGCTCTGGTTTATGAAGCCGGTAAAAAAGGAAGGAAATATTTATTTTGGCGAAAACAATGGTCTTCCTTATCCCATTAGTGATGACATGGCAGGTTATTTCTTTAGCCATTGGCAAAATTTATCCACTGAAATTTTAGTGAAAACTGTATTAAGTGATGCATCTTTGTGGGAAACAGATCTGACAGTAATCCCCGGCTTTGCGGAAATGGTAACGGAAAAGCTGCTGAAAATCATGAACCAGGGCATGATACCAACGATACAGGATGAACCATCAACCATTAACCTTTAACTTTCAACCTTCAACCACGAACCAATAATATGAAACAGCAGGTATTGAAAATTCATAAGGATGATAATGTGCTGGTAGCATTGACCAATTTATCAAAAGGCGAATCAATTGTTTTTCAGAATGAAACATTTGTTTTACAGGATGATATCAATGCCAAGCATAAATTTTTTACAAAGGATATGCAACCGGGTGAAAAGGTCATCATGTATGGAGTATTGGTAGGCACTGCCCAATCCTTTATACCAAAGGGTGGATGGATGTCAACTGGTAATGTAAAGCATGCGGTAGAACCATACGCATGGCGAAAAGTTGACTATCAATGGACAGCTCCTGATACAACAAAATTTATTGGCCGCACTTTCAATGGTTATCACAGGAGCAACGGTGAGGTTGGCACAGCCAATTACTGGTTATTTATCCCTACCGTTTTTTGTGAGAACAGGAACCTCGACGTGATCCGGGAAGCATTGCATAATGAACTTGGCTATGCGGTAACGGATAAGTATAAACGATACACACACCTGCTGATCGAAGCATTCAAAAAAGGAGAAGACATTGCGGCAGTTAACTTGTTTGAAACACCGGTACAGGGAGCAACACAGCGCCCCTTTCAAAATGTGGATGGTATTAAATTTTTGAATCACCAGGGAGGTTGCGGTGGTACCCGCCAGGACGCAGCTATTTTGAGCAAGCTATTGGCCGCCTATGCCAACCATCCCAATGTTGCAGGGATTACCCTCCTGAGCTTGGGTTGCCAGAATTTGCAGGTCCCTGATTTTGTAAATGATTTAAAGGCGATCAATCCCGCTTTCGATAAACCACTGTATATTTTTGAACAGCAGCAATCACAAAGTGAGGAACAACTGATTGCGGATGCGATTAAAAAGACCTTTGAAGGATTGATAGAAATAAACAGGTTGGAAAGAAAACCTGCAACCCTCGATAAACTATGCATCGGTGTAAAATGCGGTGGCAGCGATGGGTTTAGTGGTATATCCGCAAATCCCGCCGTTGGGTATACCAGCGATCTGGTAGTGGCATTGGGAGGTAAAATATTACTGGCGGAATTTCCTGAGTTATGTGGGGCCGAGCAGGACCTACTCGACCGTACAAAGGACGAAGCCGTTGCCGGCAAGTTTATTCATTTGATGCAGGCATATAATGACACCGCATTAAAGGTAGGTTCGGGCTTTCACATGAACCCTTCTCCCGGAAACATCAGGGATGGGTTAATCACAGACGCTATTAAAAGTACCGGTGCGGCGAAAAAAGGAGGTACTTCCCCGGTAGTCGATGTATTGGATTACACGGAACCTGTCATTAAACCTGGTTTGAGCCTGGTATGCACCCCGGGAAATGATGTGGAAGCCACAACCGGTAAGGCAGCAAGCGGTGCCACATTAATTTTATTTACAACCGGGTTGGGTACACCTACAGGGAATCCTGTTTGTCCTACTATTAAAATATCCACCAACAGCAACTTAACCAAACGCATGAACGATATTATTGATATTGATACCGGCCCGATAATAGAGGGCGAAAAAACTATTGAACAAATGGGCGAAGATATCCTGGAATATTGCATCAAAGCAGCCAGCGGTGAAATAATACCCAAAGCAGTATTGTTAAACCAGGATGATTTTATTCCATGGAAAAGGGGGGTGAGTTTGTAGTTGTTTCATAAAGATGTCATCTTTATGAAGCCATCCCTGGTATAAAACATTCCTACATGAAACAATTTATCGATCAAAATTTCTTATTGCATAGCAGTACTGCCCGTGAACTTTACCACGGGTTTGCGGAAGAAATGCCCATCATTGATTACCACAATCATTTACCCCCCGAACAGATCCTCAATGATATAAATTTTGACAACATTACCCAGGTCTGGCTTTATGGTGATCACTATAAATGGAGAGCCATGCGAGCCAATGGTGTAAATGAAAAATATATTACCGGCAATGCAACCGATTATGAAAAGTTTGAGCAATGGGCTGCAACTGTTCCATACACTTTGCGTAATCCCTTGTATCATTGGACACACCTGGAATTGCAGCGGTATTTCAGTATTGATAAAATCCTTTCTCCTTCAACCGCAAAGGAAATTTATGATGAATGCACCGCTAAATTAAGAACGCCGGAATATTCAGTCAGGAATTTGCTGCGCAAAATGAAGGTGAAAGTACTTTGCACTACGGATGATCCCACCGATTCACTGGAGCACCACCGGAAAATAAAAGAGGATGGATTTGAGATCAGGGTGTTACCCGCTTTTCGCCCCGATAAAGCTATGAATGCGGATGACTCAATTATCTTCAACGCCTACGTTAATAAATTGCAGGAAGTATCCGGTATTTTGATTGCTTCCTGGGTTGATTATCTGCACGCGCTCAAAAGCCGCCATGATTTTTTTGCAGCAATGGGTTGTTCCATCAGCGATCATGGCCTGGAGCAGGTCTATTCGGTTGATTATAATGAGGCGGAAATAAAAAATATATTCCGCAAGTTAACTTCAGGTGAATCGATATCTCAACCCGAGAATATGAAATTCAAATCGGCAATGCTCGTAAAATTCGCGGAATGGGACCATGAAAAGAACTGGGTGCAGCAATATCATTTGGGAGCTTTAAGAAATAACAATTCAAGGATGACGAAAACCCTGGGTGCTGACACCGGTTGGGATTCAATCGGCGATTTTTCGCAGGCTAAACAATTGTCCAAATTTTTAGACAGGCTCGATTCCACCGATCAACTTGCAAAAACGATTCTTTACAATCTCAACCCGGCAGATAATGAACTGATCGCGACAATGGCAGGAAATTTTAATGATGGAAGCATAGCCGGGAAGATCCAGTTTGGTTCTTCCTGGTGGTTCCTGGATCAGAAGGACGGGATGACCAGGCAGGTCAATTCACTGAGTAATATGGGATTATTGGCAAAATTTATAGGCATGCTAACCGATAGCCGCAGTTTTATGAGCTTTCCCCGCCATGAATATTTCAGGAGAATACTCTGCAATATTTTTGGTGAGGAAATGGAAAATGGTGAATTGCCGGATAATAAAGCATGGACCGGTAAAATAATCCAGGACATTTGCTATAACAACGCAAAAAACTATTTCGGCTGGTAAGATATAAACTGCTATTTGCATTGAAATTCACCATTGCCAATTGCCCATCACCCATCGCCCATTGCCCATTGCAAATTGCAAATTGCCCATTGCCCATTGCTAATTCACCGTTTCACTTTCAATACCACCTTCATTATCTCCCCTTCACCAATCATCGGTGCATGCACATCCTCCGGGAAAAAGATTGCAAACTGCCCATCTGTTAATCCAAAAAAAGTGTCGGGTGCATCACTGTAAAATAATACATCCTTCTCCGGGTTATATTCACCCTTTTGAGCAAGACAGGAACTTCTTGGTTTCCATCCGATCGTTTCTTTTCCTTTGATGCAAAGCTGGATGTCGATATGTTGATTATGACATTCAAATTTCAGGATGGATTCGGCGGCAGACATGCCTGTTTTATTAGAAAAAATGGCTCGCAGGCTATCGCCGTCAATTTCATATTTACCGGGTTCAATAACCGCCAGGTCCACGCTGCCGATATAGGCAAAAGCCTTTTCAAAAAGTGGATGCACTGCAAAATATTTGTGTGCATTGTCAAGCGAATCAATGATCATAATTTTCCTATTTAATTTTCAGTAGTTTCTGCTATTGGGTTAAGTGTAAATTGGTAATGGTGAATCGTCAATATTTCACCTTTCACTATTCACAAAGCACCCGGTGGACCTCACCTTTGCACCCTTCCGCTGCCATCACCCTTCATTAATTCCTTTACTTCAGCAAGCGTAGCGTGGTTAAGATCGCCTGGGATCGTATGCTTTAACGCCGAAGCAGCCACGCCAAATTCAGCCGCATCTGGTAATGACATACCCGTAACCAACCCAAAAATAAATCCGCTCGCAAAACTATCACCACTGCCTACACGGTCTATAATACGCACCTCGTAATTTTTTGAATGATAAAATTCATTGCCATCATACACCAGCGCACTCCAGCCGTTGTCGCTGGCACTATGGCTTTCCCTTAAGGTGGAGGCTATATATTTGAAACCAAATTTATCTTTCATTTGTTTGAATACGCTTTTGTAGCCATCCAGGTTTAATTCTCCCTTGGTCACGTCTGTTCCTGCTGATTTAAAGCCCAGGGTCGTATCGGCATCTTCTTCATTGCCGATGCAAACATCTACATACTGGCATAGCTTAGTCATTACCTCCCTTGCTTTTTCCTTACTCCATAATTTTTTACGGTAATTCAAATCAATGCTGGTAGTGATGCCTTTTGCTTTTGCAGCCTTTAATGCAGCTTCGGCAACCGACGCGGCTTTATCGCTTAATGCAGGCGTTATACCGGTTGTATGAAACCAATCAGCTCCATCAAGGATCTTATCAAAGTCAAATTCGCTTGCATCCACGTCCGCAATGGAAGCTCCTGCACGATCATACACCACTTGTGACGCTCTCATGGAAGCACCCGTTTCCAAAAAATAAATACCCAGCCTGTCGCCACCCCTTACAATAAATTGGGTATCTACTCCATAGCGGCGTAAATGATTGATGGCAGACTGGCCAATGGGATTGTTAGGAACTTTTGTGACAAAGGTCCCTTTTAATCCATAATTGCACAAAGCTGCCGCCACATTGGCTTCGCCACCACCATAGGTAACGTCAAATGAATCAGATTGTACAAATCGTTTATAATCCGGTGTGGATAAACGCAACATAATTTCGCCGAGCGTAACAACTTTTTTAGACATGCAATCAATTATTTAATAATGTATGAAAGGGATAAAAATAATCATTTAATAATAATTTTCAAAGGTGGTCATTAATTTTCAAAGAAGCAAGGATAAAACGGTAATTTCGGGCAATATTTACGCCATCGATTCCGTAAATAAATAAAGGATGGTGGCTAAATTAAAATAACCTTGTCAAACAAAAAACGAATGTTCATATGAAAAAAGAAACACTACTTGCTTTAATACCTCAACAGGGTATTTTGCCGCTTTATTTTTACAAAGATACACAGGTTAGTATTGACCTGTTAAAAGCATTGCACAGCGCCGGCATCCGTGCAGTGGAATATACCAACAGGGGAGAAGCCGCATTGGCAAACTTTAAAGCCATGCGCGCTGTATGTGACACCGAATTAAAAGATATGTACCTTGGTGTCGGTACCATCAAGAATGGAGAGATGGCTCAAACCTTTATTGATGCTGGGTGTGACTATATCATTTGTCCGGGGCTGGTGGAAGCCGTGGCAAAAGTTGCAGATGCAAATAAAATGCTATGGGTGCCGGGTTGTATGACGCCAACAGAGGTGATCTCTGCAGAAAATCTGGGAGCTAAAATGATAAAATTATTCCCCGGAAATATCATCGGGATGGCTTTTATGCAGGCGATCAAAGAATTGTTCCCTAATTTATTATTCATGCCTACCGGTGGCGTTGATACCACAAAGGAAAACATCGAAGGTTGGTTTAAAGCAGGCGTATGTGCCGTTGGAATGGGAAGTAAACTGGTTACCAAATCAATTATGGATAATAAACAGTACGATGAGTTGATTACCGCAACAAAGAATGTATTGGCTATCATAAGTGATTGTAAAAAATAATTTAACGGTTGCTGTATGGTTCAATCTACTATCGGGAAATTCAGGTGGACGATTTGCTCCCTCCTCTTTTTCGCTACTACAGTGAATTATTTAGACCGCCAGGTACTAAGTCTGTTGAAACCCTTGCTGGAAGAAAAGTTTGGTTGGACCAATAGCCAGTATGCTGATATTGCTGGCGTCTTTCAATTTACCTATGCCATATCCATGTTATTTGCAGGCAGGGTTATTGATAAACTGGGCACCAAAAAAGGATATACCTGGGCCATCATCATCTGGTCAGCCGGCGCCATTATTCATGCCCTTGCAATTCCGATTGGTGAAGGCATTGCTGCCGTTTTGGGATG
>JBDTWP010000350.1:0-7628 GCA_040006615.1 Ferruginibacter sp. | reverse complement strand
AAACAGTAAACCCTAAACAGTAAACCCTAAACAGTAAACCCTAAACAGTAAACCCTAAACAGTAAACCCCAAACTCCAAACTCCAAACTGTAAACCCTAAACTGTAAACCCTAAATAGTAAACCCTAAACAGTAAACCCTAAACAGTAAACCCCAAACCCCAAACCCCAAACCCCAAACAGTAAACCCCAAACAGTAAACCCCAAACCTATTATCCTCATTTAATATTTTTACAATGCCTGCATCTTGGTTCGTACACGTCTTTTTCTCCCAACAATACCTGCCCGGCTTCGGATGATTTTCTATAACTGATATTGGCAATATTACCGCACTTTACACAGATAGCATGTAATTTGGTAATATAATCCGCTATGGCCAGCAGGTTAGGCATCTGGCCAAAAGGTTTTCCCGTGTAATCCATATCCAGGCCGGCCACTATCACTCTTATCCCGCCCATTGCAAGCTGCTCACAAACATTGGGGATTTCTACATCAAAAAACTGCGCCTCATCAATACCTACCACATCAGCATCCTGCGCCAGCAATAATATATTCTGGGAACTCTCCACCGGCGTACTTTGGATAAAATTGGTATCGTGGCTCATGATTTTCACTTCATCATACCGTACGTCAAAAGCGGGTTTAAATATCTCCGCCTTTAAATTTGCGATCTTCACCCTCTTCAACCTGCGTATCAGTTCCTCTGTTTTTCCGCTGAACATGCTTCCGCAAATTACTTCAATCCAGCCACGCCTTTCGCCCGATATGCTTGGTTCAATAAACATTTATATTTTTTTTAGAATTCAGTTAGTAACTTTAACGCTTTAATTGCAAAGATTAAGGTTTTGAGCCATTGGTCAAAACTAAATTTCTTTCTTATTTGTAAATCGTTCATTTAATAGTGTTTTTATGGAAAGGGTGGAAACACTTTTGCAAAAACTACAACAGCAGTTTAGTATCGGGGCCACAGCGGACCAACTTTTATTGACAGTACAGATGCTTCAGCATGAGTTAGTACATTTGCAGGCGAACCAGTCGGTAGTAACCAGGGAATCTGTAGTTGTTTCCATGCCTTTGCAATCGGTTATTACACAGACACCCGTTACAGTTGAATTTGAAAAGAAACCAGTACCGGAAGAAAGGATAATTGAAGTCTTGCAAATAGATGAAGAAGAGGTAGCAGCGGAATTGGAAGAAATAAAACGTAATGCCGCCGTAATTCAACAATTTAGCGGGCATAGCAAACCACGTTTGCTTTTTGAGCCGGAAGAAGATGATATTCCTACCCTAACGCACCAGCTGACTAACAGGGGCAAAGAGATCAATGAAACAATTGCTGGAGCAGCATCTTCAGTAAATGACAGTTTAAAGGAACAGAAAATTGAGATCAGTGAAAAATTAACCGGGTTACCAGTAAAAGATCTTAAGAAAGCAATCGATATCAATGATCGATTTTTATATATCAATGATTTATTCAGGGGTGACGAAGTAATGTATGAAAGAAGCATCAAAACAATCAATGGCTTTTCTATTTGGCCCGAAGCGGAATATTGGATAAGAAGAGAGTTGAAAACAAAATTGGGGTGGACAGATGACAACGAAACAGTGAAACAATTTGATCAGTTGATTAAAAGGCGTTTCTCCTGAATGAACTGAATTATCTTATTACTTGCGCCGGTATTTGAGTACACATAATTTTTGGCTTTTTCTCCTGTGGCAGCTAATAAACTTTCATTTTTCCATAATTCATTTAAAATGGATTCCAACTCCAGTGCGTTTTGAATAGTGAGCCCTCCGCCGCAATCGACCAGGCCAACTGCCTCTGAATATTTTTCAAATTCAGGTCCAAAGATAACCGGCTTTCCATAAACAGCGGCTTCCAGTACATTGTGCACACCATCGGCACCAAAGCCGCCACCCACGTAGGTTATATCTGCATAATAATAAAGCCGGGAAAGTATTCCCACGTTGTCAATGATAAGGACGTTTTTCTTTTTTTCCTTTTCGTTCCTTGTTTCATATTCTTCGTTTGCGAGTTGCCCCTTGCCTGTTGAACTTTGCCAGCTGCCGGTTGCCAGTTGGCCTTTCTCGTTTATTAACTCCGAATAGAAGATCGAATTAACAAATTCCTTCTTCACATCCTTTAAATTTTCCACATTAATTTCATGTGGAGCTATGATAAATTTTGTCTCCGGGTTCGCTTTTACATAGTGGATGAGTTCGGCTTCATCCTCTTCCCAGGTGCTCCCTGCAACCAGTATTTTGTTATTACCACAAAAATTTTCAATAAAGGGAAGTGGCTCAAATTTCTCAGCGATTTCAATAACACGGTCAAATCTGGTATCACCGGAAACAATAATAATATTTTCGTGAATGCCTACTTTAATTAACAGGTTACCGGATGTTTCATTCTGCACAAAAAAATGGGTAAAGCAATCCAGCATCCTCCTCCAGATTTCCCCATACCATTTAAAAAAGGGATGGTTGACCCGGAAAATACCCGATATCAGCAACACTGGGATATTCCTGCGTTTCAATTCATGTAAATAGTGATACCAAAACTCATACTTTACCCACAATACCAGGGAAGGATTTAAAACATCCACCATTTTTTTTGCATTGTATTCACTATCCATTGGCAAATAAAAAATTTGATCAGCCCCCTTGTAATCTTTCATGACTTCATATCCGGATGCTGAAAAAAAAGTTAATACAATCGAAGTGCCTGGGTATAGTTGTTTTAATGATTCCAACACAGGTCTTCCCTGTTCGAATTCGCCCAGGCTGGCGCAATGCATCCAGATAAGTTGCTGGTGGTTGTATTCCGGATTTGACCTGATTTTTGTAAAGATATTTTTGCGTCCCCTTACTCCAAGCCTGGCTTTATTATTAAATAGGGCCGCTATGTTAAATGCCGCTATATAAATTTTTAAAAATATATTATAAATGATATATCCCAATTATTATTTTTTAACAAATCTAAACTCAAATTTTTAATCTTTTGATTATTAAATAAGGGCTGGAATTGCAAATTTGATACTTGAACCCGAAATGCTATCTTTGCAACCAAAAAATACAATAATTATATGAGGCCCCTGCAAATGGTTGATACCAGGACCCAGTATCAGAAAATAAAGGGGGATGTAGATTTGGCTGTTTTATCCGTACTTGAAAGCGCCCAGTTCATAGGCGGTAAAGTATTAAATGATTTTGCAAAAAACCTGGCTATTTATATTGGTGTGAAGCACGTGATACCCTGTGCCAATGGAACCGATGCATTGCAGATAGCCATGATGGCCCTTGATCTGAAGCCCGGTGATGAAGTGATTACCCCTTCATTTACCTATATAGCAACGGTTGAGGCTGCGGCATTATTAAAATTGCGGCCCGTTTTCGCGGAAGTAGATCCAAAGACTTTTTGCATAGATGCTGAATCAGTTGAAAAAGCCATTACATCAAAAACTAAAGCAATCGTGCCCGTACACCTTTACGGCCATGCTGCCGATATGGAAAAAATAATGGCCATTGCAGATAAACACAATTTATTCGTGATTGAAGACAATGCACAGGCGATCGGATGTGATTATACTTTCGGCGATGGGAGGGTCTCAAGAACCGGCGGAATAGGCCATATCGGCTGTACATCATTTTATCCATCTAAAAATTTGGGAGCTTTTGGAGATGGTGGTGCAATATTTACAAATGATGACACGTTAGCAGATAGGTTAAAAATGATTGGCGCGCACGGACAAAGCAGGAGGTATTATCATGATATGGTAGGATGTAATTCAAGATTGGATACTGTGCAGGCGGCAGTCCTTGGCATTAAATTAAAATATTTGGATGAATACAATGCTGCCCGCAGAAAAGCAGCTGACTATTATGACAATGGGTTTGCAAATAATTCAGGCATAGGCTCACCATACAGGGCTCCGAATTGCAATCATGTGTTTCATCAATACACTATTGTTTTAAATGAAACAGGAATGGCAGGTCCTGACCGGAACGGGTTGCACCAATATCTTGCTGAAAAAGGTGTGCCTTCAATGATATACTATCCTGTACCATGTCACCGGCAAAAGATGTTTGATTCCTTTGGCGGAAATACTTTCAATTTACCCGTTACGGATTGGCTCTCCGAAAGGGTCATTTCTCTCCCTATTCATACTGAACTGGATGAGGAACAACAGGATTTTGTTATTTCAAACGTATTAGATTATTTAAATTAAAATAAATTTTAGATGAAAATCGCAGTAGTCGGAACAGGATATGTAGGTTTAGTAACCGGAACATGCTTTGCAGAAACAGGCAATGATGTTATTTGCATAGACATTGATAAAACTAAAGTGGATAAATTATCATCGGGTCAGATTACAATTTATGAACCAAGACTCGAAAAATTATTTTTAAGGAACAAGAAGGAAAATCGGTTACATTTTACTACTTCACTGGAAGAAGGAATAAGAGGCTCCCAGGTCATTATCCTTGCCCTTCCAACACCGCCCGGGGAGGATGGAAGTGCTGATTTAAAATATATTCTGGGTGTAGCAAAGGAATTGGGTGCCCTTATTATGAAAGATGATTATAAAGTAATTATTGACAAAAGTACGGTGCCTGTAGGAACTGCTGAAAAGGTAAAACAAGCATTGATCAACAATGGAGGGATTGAAAGCACATTTGATGTCGTAAGCAATCCTGAGTTTTTAAGGGAAGGAGTAGCGGTAGAAGATTTTATGAAGCCGGACAGGGTAGTGATTGGCACTACATCAGAAAAAGCCAAAAGGATAATGAGCGATTTATATGGCCCGTTTGTACGCCAGGGTAATCCCGTAATCTTTATGGATCAAAAAAGTGCTGAATTAACAAAATATGCAGCCAACTCTTTTCTTGCCATGAAAATTACATTTATGAATGAAATTGCGCAACTATGCGAACTGGTGGGAGCTGATGTGGATATGATTCGCCAGGGAATTGGCAGTGATGAGCGTATTGGCAGGCGTTTTTTATTTCCCGGCATCGGTTACGGTGGAAGCTGCTTTCCAAAAGATGTTCAGGCATTGTCAAAATCATCCACAGAAGTGAACTACCATTTTAAAATACTGGAAGCCGTAATGGAAGTAAATGAAAAGCAAAAACTTCATTTGATACCAAAGATCAAAACATATTTTAATAATGATCTGCATGGTAAGAAAATTGCTTTGTGGGGGCTGGCGTTTAAACCCAATACGGATGATATAAGGGAAGCATCGGCTTTGAATATAATTGAAGCATTATTGTCTGAGGGTGCTACCTTATCCACTTTTGACCCGGAAGCAATGAATAATGTGAAGCAGATATTGGGTGATAAGATTAGCTATTTGGAAAATCAGTATGATGCATTAATAGATGCAGATGCCCTGGTCATTGCCACTGAGTGGAGTGAGTTTAGAACACCAGACTTTGTGAAAATAACTTCTTTGTTAAAAAACAAAGCAATTTTTGACGGACGCAATTTGTTCGATTTAGATCATATGGAGGATATGGGATATCACTATGTGAGTATTGGGAGAAGAACTGTTAAGCCCTTAATTGGTTAACCTGCACCGGGACTACCAGGTTATTAACCGGGTGAGCGATTTGTAAATTTTTTACTTAATAATAATTTTTGAAATAATGGCATCTAATCGGGTATTGATAACGGGCGCAGCCGGATTTTTAGGATCCCATCTATGTGACCGGTTTATTAAAGAAGGTTACAATGTAATTGGAATGGATAATTTGATTACTGGCGACCTTAAAAATATCGAACATCTTTTTAAATTAAAAGAATTCGAATTTTACCACCATGATGTTTCTAAATTTGTTCATGTTGTAGGAGACCTTGATTATATCTTACATTTCGCCTCGCCTGCGAGCCCGATAGATTATTTAAAGATCCCAATTCAAACATTAAAGGTAAGTTCTTTGGGTACGCATAATTGTTTGGGACTTTCACTTACGAAAAATGCGAGAATACTGGTGGCAAGTACCAGTGAAGTTTATGGTGACCCCATCGTTCATCCCCAAAATGAAGAATATTGGGGTAATGTAAACCCGGTAGGTCCAAGAGGTGTTTACGATGAAGCCAAACGTTTCCAGGAGGCCATTACGATGGCCTATCATACTTTTCACCACGTAGAAACCAGGATAGTAAGGATATTTAATACCTATGGCCCCCGGATGCGGTTAAATGATGGTCGTGCATTACCTGCATTTATTGGCCAGGCTTTACGCGGCGAGGATTTAACGGTGTTTGGTGATGGTAGCCAGACAAGAAGCTTTTGTTATGTAGCCGACATGGTGGAAGGTATCTACCGCTTGTTATTGAGTGATTATTCACAGCCCCTGAACATTGGTAATCCTGATGAAATTTCATTGACCGATTTCGCGGAGGAAATAATAAAATTAACTGGTACAAGGCAAAAAATAGTATACATGCCATTACCAACGGATGATCCAAAACAACGCCAGCCTGATATTACAAAAGCTAAAGAAATTTTGGGTTGGCAACCAACAGTGAACAGGACGGACGGATTAAAAATAACGTATGAATATTTTAAATCCTTGCCAAAAGAGGAGTTGTATAAATTACCGAAAAAATTTGCCAATGCCAATAAAGGCGCTCAGAATTATAAATAGTGAATCGTCTTCTTGAAAGCAATATATATTTTTATCTGCGAAAGGCCGGGTAGCCAATTTAGAAAAAGATATAATAAATTAACGATTAAAAAAAATCCAATAACCCCTTCAAGTTAGGTTGAACTGTGTCGTATCACTTTAGGGGTTAGGGGTGTATGCTATGTATCAGGACTTAATAGATAAAAATAAAAAACTTGCTGTTATCGGATTGGGCTATGTCGGGTTGCCCATTGCGTTGGAATTTGCAAGGAAAATCAGGGTGATTGGGTTTGATATCAATGCTAAAAGAGTGGAATTGATGCGCAACAGCATTGATCCGAGCCAGGAACTGGACAAAGAAGCATTTGATGGCTGTGATATAGAATTTACCAACGACCTGCAAATTTTGAAAGAGGCGAATTTTTTTATTGTGGCTGTACCCACACCGGTCGATGAACATAACACACCTGACCTTGTTCCGGTGAAAAGGGCAAGCGAAACAATTGGGAAGGTAATAAAGGAAGGAGATTATGTGGTATTTGAAAGCACCGTATACCCTGGTTGTACTGAAGAAGATTGTTTGCCGATTATCGAAAAATTATCAGGGTTAAAAAATATAATAAATTTTAAAACCGGCTATTCACCGGAAAGGATTAACCCGGGTGATAAAGAGCATAGCTTAGCCAAAATTACAAAAGTAGTAAGTGGTTGTGATGCGGGTAGTTTGGATGTAATCGCTAAAGTGTATGAATTGGTCGTAACTGCAGGGGTACATAGAGCTTCCAGCATAAAAGTAGCTGAAGCCGCAAAAGTAATCGAGAATACCCAGCGGGATCTGAACATAGCCCTCATGAATGAGCTTTCTTTGATTTTTGAGAGGATGGGCATCAATACTTTTGAAGTGCTGGAAGCCGCAGGTACTAAATGGAATTTTTTAAATTTTGAACCGGGACTGGTCGGTGGCCATTTCCACCGCTTGCCCTGGCCAGGGAAG
>JBDTWP010000349.1:0-7642 GCA_040006615.1 Ferruginibacter sp. | reverse complement strand
TAACACCACGGCTAAGCATACTCGTAATTTGCTTGATCACCTGCATATGGCCTGCGGGCCAGTATTTCTTACTGAACTGCCAGATGTCAATTATATCACCATTTAATAAAAGGATAGCCGGGTCGATTGTAGAAAGGTAGCGGGATAATTCATCGGCGCGGCAGCCATATGTTCCAAGGTGTATGTCAGATATAACGGCTACATCCAGTTTTCTTTTTTCCAAGGATTCGTTTAGTGTAAAGTTCGGCAGGGAATGTTTAGTAATTGTAAACAAATTCTTATCAAAACTTAAACCTTTTAAAAGAAGGACTATTGCTAAATGCAGCAAAAGGATAATCCTTTCATAAAAGAGGCTGGGATGCACCCTCCGGCTATTCTGATCTATTCAATTAATTTTTTGGAATATATTTTAGGATCGTATTGCATAGGTTGGCTTCATCGCCATCGTAGTGGTGTCCGCCATCCAGTGTTATGCTGACATAATTTTTGATTTTTAATTGATTAAGGGGGAATTCATTTTCTCCTTTTCCAAATACCAGGGTCAGGGGTTTCGTTGTAATTTTATTAATTGCGGAAACTACGCTTTCGCCTCCGGAAAAACCGGCGCCAAACATTACCGCTATATGAATTTCGAAATCTGTATGAGTAGCGGGGGATATTAAATTAATGTTTACTACCTGTGCACTCAGATCATCCGGGAGAAGACTGAAAACAAACGGCATCACATCCGCCCCAAAAGAATAGCCAACTAACATTATTTTTTTACGGCTCCATGTTCTTTGATAAATTCTGATGAGGCGGGTAATATCCAAAGCAGTTTGTACTGCGGTTTTCTTTTTCCAGAAATATTCATTTGCGTTTAATGAAATAACAGGGTATCCTTTGCCAGCTAAGGCCTGGCTAAAGTTTTTGGAGAATTTATTCCAACCACCATCACCGGTGATATAAAAAATCAACGGCTTGCTGGTATCGCTTGCAGCAGGTATAATATTTACCGGTACCTGATCAGTGCCTGTTGAGCCCTGCGCAAAGCTATGCCGGATCATCACTAATGTAAATAATAGTAGCAAACATATTTTATCTCCGGACCATTTCATGATGCAGTTGTTTTATTCGTAAAGTGGGTGGTGTATCCAGGTCGGTAACCAGGAACGCAGCCCCTGTTATCAGATTAATTTTTATGTTGCGGCTGCATTACCTTGTTTAATGCGGCCGGCAACTGGATAAGATCAAAATCGTTTTCATAAACCAGGTATTTATTAAGCCATCCTGTTGCATATTTTTCCTTAAAATCGCGCAACCCCTGGTAGTGTTGGAAGCGTTTGATCTTTTCATAAGCGAATTTCACAACTCTTTCAGCCGTGTTATCCGGTTCAGTAATACCAGACATTGGCACCAGGCCCAGGTTGAGCCATTGCATGCCCTGCTCCTTTCCGTATTGAATTGCTTTAATTATTAATGCGTCCATGCAGCCACCCGGGGCATCTGCTGTTTTCCTGATCATATCATAAGTATAGCCTGCAGGAGTATAATCAGGTATGATATTTAAAAATGCGACAGCTTTATTTACAGGATCACGCATTACAATAACATCCTGTTCGCAAATCAGTTTTTCGTTAAACATTCCCTGGGAAAATATGGTTTCTTTTTTATTAAAGGCTGCCAACCACTCATCAGAAACTGATTTTAACTCAATGATCAGTTGATCACTTAATGGAGCTTTACATGTGCAGGTGGCATATCCTTTTCTAGCCAGGCTATTCAAAGTATTCCGCAGAGACTTTTTATCCCTTCCATCCAGAGAAAATTTATGAATTTCCATTACAGCTTCCTGGCCGATCAATAATTTCTTTTTCCTGAGCTGTTCAAAATAATAGATGCTTTCTTCATCTACGCGGTAAAACGCGGTTTTCAATCCCATTCGGCGACATTGGTTATCGAAGGCCTTTAACATTGGTATTTTGTTGTGTTCCGCGCAAACAGGTTCGTCCAAAACAATTGCGAATCCATTCGCTACCCGGTAAGCTATAAAGCCCTCCCGGTCATCGGCAAAAAAAAGCGATTTATCATCATTTACCTTAAAGTAATCCACGGCGGTACAACCAAATTGGTTAAGCAGGGATTTTGCTTCCGGTAAGGCATTCGGATTGGTGCCGGTTTTTTTAATAAAAGGCCGGATAATGGTATAAAAGAAAAATATCCAGCTGGATGTACTCAATACATTTACCAGTGCGATAAATTCCCTTCCAAATCTTGTAACCGGCCGCAATTCCGCATTGGTAAGTAATAAGAAACTTTTTATTGAAAAGCCAATGGATTCCTTCCAGGTAAAGTCAATCCCAAAATGACTGGTATCTAAATAATAGAAGCCGATGGTTTCAAAAATCACGACAGCAAAGAATAAACTTACCGCGGTAATTACGCCGATATTAATTAGCCTGGGGTTGCTTTTTAAACGATATTGTTTGTAGGTTGTTAACAATATAATGATCGCGAAAAATGAAACGGATGATTCTTCCCAATCCAGGGCCTTGGTGAGATGAGTAACAAAAGATAATAGTGAAAATATCAAAGCAATAAGCCAGGCATTCCTAAGCCCTCTCACCAGGAAAGTAGCAGTAACCAATAAAAGTAAACCCATCATTAATACAAGTAAGTTGGAGGCGTGGATGATATTGGTAGGGATATATTGTCTTAATAAGCGAATGCGTGATGCAATCGGAGGAGTAATGGCTGAAAGTATATTAATTATACCTAAGACAAATATAAGCAAGGCAGGCGCCAGCCTCAGGAAAATTTGTTTGCCCTTTGCTGCAAATGCTACAAGGCCTGCGGATAATGGTAACCAGAACTCGAAAATGCGGTATAGAATGGTTATTTCCAAAGCCTGTGCGGCGCTATAACCATAGCGTGTTAAAATGTATGTTAATGATAGCTCAATGGCACCAAGGCCCCGCAGGAACGGTGAGGTAGCCAATAAAATAACCGACACTACATAACCTATGCAGGCAGCTTCAAAAGAAGGATGAACTCCAACAGCCAGCATTGCTATAAATAAATGCAACATGCCTGACAATTCAATACATATTGAAAATAAAATAGCTATTGTAAAGTGAAAAAATGACCAATTGAATGAAACGATTTCGCTTAGTTTATTTTCTGTCGATGGGAGTAATTTAACGGACAATTTATATACCCAACCTCTTTTGCGGACTGAATAAAATATGAAAAGGAGCAATGATAACAGTAATGCAAGGCAAATGATTCCAATTGCCGCATTATTGTTGTGCTGCGATTGGGTGAAAGTATAGACAATAACAGGAAGCCCCACTAAAAAAAGAGAAAGGATACCTGTAAATGCATAGATACCCGATGATTGATGAACCTCTTTTTTGTGAATGACAGAGCGGCGTAAACTGTCTGGCATATAGGCCAAAGCTGTAATACCTCCCGCGGGGAGAAAAACACTCAGGAAATTTCTTTTTAAGAATAACTCCAGCGCCTTTAACCAATGTAGTTTTGCCCTAACAGATGCAAAACTGTAAACATACATACCAGTTTGAAGCAATATATACACCACAGTAAGCAATACACCTGCTAATATCCAATGCCAGTTGGCTTTTTCCAGGGAAGGAATAATTGAGGTTAATTCGTGGCGCTCCTGCCTGAAAAAATAAATTCCTGCCAGGATAAATAATATGGCCAGCAATTCTTTGAGGTGAAGTCTTTTAATAATGACCGATGGTTTATACTTCATAGTTTGTGGTTCGTTGTTGATGGATGCCGTATACTGGATACCGGATGCAGGAAACTTTACCGGGTTGATGCATAGGGCCGTGCGCAGGGAACTACCCATCTATGAATCATGAACCTTCAACCATGAACCAGCTATCAATATTAAACAACCTGTGGCACAGTAAATCTAAAACCAATCCCATGAATCGTTTCTATTACGATACCAGGCTCAACCCTCAAATATTTCCGGAGCTTACTGATAAATACATCCATACTCCTGCCAAGGAAAAAATCGTCTTTGCCCCACACGTGGATCAGCACTTCCTCTCTTTTAACAACTTTGTTTTGATGCTCGCAGAAAAACTTTAGCAGGTCAGCCTCTCGTTGGGTAATGTTAAATGTTTCGTGGGGAGTGATTATTTTTAAATTGATAAAAGAGAAAAGAATATTTCCAAGGGCGAAATCTTCGATCGTATCGGAGTGTAGTTTTTTACTTCGGCGTAAAAATACTTCTATCTTTTTCAGGAGTTCGGGCATACTGAAAGGTTTGGAAAGGTAATCATCGGCACCGGTGTCATATCCTTTCAGCCTGTCTTCTTCCTGGTTCTTGGTACTTAAAAAAAGTACGGGCATCACATCTGATTGCTGTCTTATTTTTTTTGCAACCGAGTAGCCGTCTTTATTGGGCATCATTATGTCTAATAAGCATATATCAAATTTTGCTTTATCAAAACTGTCTATAGCTGTTTGCCCATCTGCACAATGCACTACTTTATAGCCCTCATCTTCCAGGGTGTCTTTTACCATAAACGCAAGGCTGCTGTCGTCTTCGGCGAATAAAATGGTTGCTTTAACTGTTTGCATGATATATTAATTTTTATGTGTCGGTAATTCAACTACAAACTCTGATCCAATGCCCGTAATACTTTTTACCTGGATGGAGCCCTTATTATCATCAATCACTTTTTTTACAAAGTATAACCCAAGCCCCAGGCCTTTTACATTATGGATATCTCCGGTAGGCACCCTGTAAAATTTGCGGAATAATTTTTTTTGGTATTGCTCCTCGATACCAATTCCGTTATCCTTTACGGAAATCTGGTACATTCCATTGATGACCTTTGTTTCCACAATGATCATCGGATCCCTGGAATATTTAATGGCATTCGAAACCAAATTCAAAATCGCCACGTACAGGCTGCTTTTATCGGCTTCAATCGTAGTATTATTTGGTTCCAGTAAAAGTTCCACTTTAGCATTCTTTTCTTCAATGCTTATATTTAGCTGTGCAACTGCCATTTTTATAAGTTCATTCGGTGTTATTTCTTCTTTCTCAAGTACTAACCCATTTGATTCAGCTTTCAGCACTTTCATCAGGTTTTCAATATGCTGTTTTAAATAAGCTGTTTGGCCCTGCATCAGTTTTGTATATTTTTCAAGCTTCTCCGGGTAGTAAATTATAGAAGGCCTGGAGATTGCATCCAGGCCGACCATTAGCGTTGTAAGGGGCGTTTGAAATTCGTGGGTTACATTTCTGATGAAGTCATTTTGTACTTCATTTAAAAACTTCTGCTTGTATAAAAGAAACATACTAAAGCCCAGCGCGATTAAAATCAATAATAAGAATATACTTGATATGATCCACCACGACATTGAACTTAATATATATTGGCTGCGGTGAGGGAAATATAAATGAATATAGGCATAAGTGTTTTTGTACAGGGGAAGGTCTATGCCACTATTATCCGGATGTTTTGATGCCGCAGTCGGAACATACACCTCATAGGCATATATCTGCCTGCTATCATCGTACAAAGCCACTTTGCAATCCGTGAACACGCCAAAGTCTTCGAGGTTATTTAAGATCGCATTCAGCAAACTGTCTTTTGGAGGAATGCTGTCAATCTTAAACAGGAAAGTATTGATGTTAGGTTGTTCTATCAGCTTTTGTAATTCCGTACCCGATGAATCATTTAATTGCAAATCTTCATAAACGCCCCGTATACTTTTTACTACACTGGTTGTAAACTCTTTCTGCTCGTAATTATAAATTTTATTTAACCAGAATAGCTGAACGGATACCAACAAACTTATTAGTATCGTTGATAAAAGAATGATCCATTTAAATGTAGCGGAACGCATAAATTATTACCATCTTAACAAATGTTAATACAAAGGTGCATACAAAATTTATTATGTATTCAAATTCCAAGGTTAAACAGTGGTTAATCAAACCCGGGAGCTGAAATTAGAATATGAATAAGAAACGGTGGCGTTAGTTGAATGTGCTTTTCCGTGAAGGATCAGGTAGATTTTTCCCCGGGCGTTAAACGGTAGTTAAGTATGCGTTCAGGTACCAAAGAGGCAATACATTTGTGTTTCAATCTTAAAACAACCAGTCTTTTAACACTTAAAATTTCACAACAATGAAGAAATTAATTCTTGGTGCAGCAATGATGATTGGATTCATCAGTTTCTCAAATGCGCAAAAAGTTGTTGCTCCGGCCAAGGAGACAACAAAATCTGCAGCAAAGAAAGTAACGCTCACCAAACCCGTAACCCCGGTTGCAGCCACGCCCCAGCCCGTGATTAAAAAAAGCGCCGTTACAAATCCGGTGGCAGTGAAACCAACCGTAAAGCCGGCAGCAGCAACGCCTGCAACGAATCCCGGGGTCGTATTAAAAAAGGATGGTACTCCTGATAAACGCTATAGCAGTGCAACAACAAAGGTAAAAGGCCCGCTAAAAAAAGATGGCACACCGGATAAGCGTTTTAAAACAAATAAAAAGGAATAAATTATTATTATTTTGACCTGTTTTTCAAGGAAGAATTACTATTAATTCTTCTTGTTCCCGGGGCTATTTTTACCACCCCTGATCAGTTACAAATTATACTATCGCGGGAAAAAAATCCCATCCGTTAGCTGACGGATGGGATTTTAATTTTATGATAGCCGATGATTTGCAATTAATAAACGGAGGGTTAATTTGCAAATGACATATGATCAATATTCCACCATTGACCATTGAAGATTCACCATTCTTTCATGCCAATGCCTTATTAACTAATGCAGCGGCTTCACTTAACAGGATCGCACTTTGCACTTTCAGGCCACTGTCATCAATTAGTATTTTGGCTACATCCGCATTAGTGCCCTGTAAACGAACAATTATGGGGATTTCAATGTTGCCGATGGACTGATACGCATCAATAACGCCCTGGGCTACACGGTCGCAACGAACAATACCGCCGAAGATATTAATAAGGATGGCTTTTACCTTGGGGTCTTTTAAGATGATACGGAAACCTGCTTCTACCGTTTGTGCATTAGCAGTACCCCCCACATCAAGGAAGTTGGCCGGTTCGCCACCACTCAATTTGATCATATCCATTGTAGCCATGGCAAGCCCTGCACCATTTACCATACAACCAACGTTACCATCTAATTTTACAAAGTTCAGGTTGAATTTGCCCGCTTCTACTTCAGTAGGATCTTCTTCCGAAATGTCACGCAGGGAGGCAATATCGGGGTGGCGCATAATCGCGTTGTCATCTACATTCATTTTACAATCCACAGCAATAATTTTTTCATCACTGGTTTTAAATAAGGGATTTATTTCAAGCATGCTGCAATCCAATCCAACATAAGCCTGGTATAAATTGGTTACAAATTTTACACAGTTTCTAAATGCTTCACCACCCAGTCCAAGGTTAAAGGCAATTTTTCGTGCCTGGAATGGCAGTAACAAGCCACCCGGGTGAATCCATTCCTTAAATATTTTTTCAGGTGTTTTATGTGCCACGTCCTCAATGTTAATACCACCTTCAGTACTGTACATCACCACGTTTTGTCCCTTTGACCTGTCCAATAAGATTGACAGATAAAATTCTTTAACCGGGTGGGCCC
>JBDTWP010000348.1:0-7661 GCA_040006615.1 Ferruginibacter sp. | reverse complement strand
CCACTGCTTCGCGAAACAGGTTCCTGCAGGTCCGTTGCCCCGCGGAAGCTTTTATCTTCGTCATATCGGGGAACTTTGTCATTATGATGCCCCATTTATAATGCTTGATACAAAATTGTTTTCCCAGGCTGCCCCTGATCATCATAAGGTGTAGGGGTAATTTCTTCTTACTCATGATTTATAAATTAGTAGTTATGATTTTCGTTGTTAATTCCTGAACAAACCTATTTCATAAGAATAATAATTCCAAACACCATGACCGAAAATGAACGGAAATGAACGAAAATGAACGAAAATGAACGAAAATGACAGGGGCTAAAATGTTTGTTATAATTGTTTAGCATTAAAAAAAAGGAATGAATAAAAAAAATCATTTGAACCTGAAGGTTCTGGTGTTAGGGGGTGAGGTACAACTTAGGAAAAAATTATCAATTATCAATTATCAATTATCAATTAAAATCCTACCTTTCCCCTACCCTTCGCCTACCTTTCTCCCACTATCCTTCGTTGCTCCCCCTATGTTCTCCCTATGTTCTCCCTAACTTCTCCCTAGCATGACCCTACTAAAAGCCAGGATAGGAAGTCTGCTCACAACCCTGGCACAATCGTTTTAAAAAATTTGATTCTTTACAAGACCTGGTCATTCTAAAAGTTACATATCACCAAACCTGGCCCCTGTCATTTCCTGTCATCTTCGTAATTTCCCAGGCGAGTCCTCTGCACGGCAAAGCTCAATGATTAAGAAAATGTAAATGCAGGACTCGCCGTAATAGGGAGTGATAAGAAAAAGCCCAAATGTTTTCGCTTCCTAAGACGGCGAGTCCTGCTGCCGATAGTTTTTTAGCTTGAAGAGTTCACGGGCAGAGACTCGCCTTGGAAATCAAAATAAGGAGTGATAAGAAAAAGCCCGACACTTATAAACAAACATTTTAGCCCCTGTCATTTCTTGTCATTTTCGTTCATTTTCGTTCATTTCCGGTCACTTATTTTTTTAGATCATTTGTTGTATTTAATCTTGTGGAAGGATGCGGTTTTTTTGGTATACCCACAGTTAAGCGTAAACGCTCCGCATTATTAGTAACAATTATTATTAACAATTAAAAACAATGCCAATTCAAACGGGAAATATGCCCGCCAAAGGGGCTATGAACAATATGTCCTGGTACAAAACAAAGGACGGGATCCTGGTAAAGATGAAAACCATCATCCCCAGGGAAAAATTCAAAACCAAGGCTTTTGAAGACATGGTGGGAAACCAGCGCGAGTTCGGGCTTGCCGGTAAGGCAGGGAAGACGTTGCGGGAAGTAATAAAATCCATCCTTGCAAATTGCAAGGATGGAAGGGTTGCGAACCGTTTGACGACACTTGTGTTAATTTTCTCCAAAATGGATACTACCAGTGTGTTCGGCGAACGAAATGTGACTAATGGCCAGCTTGAATTACTCCATGACTTTGACTTCAATGTCAATGCCCCATTGTCCCTTAATTTCTTTGCGCCGTCTAACATGGATATTGAGGGCATCTGGTGAACTGACACTTGATATCCCGTCATTCGGTCCAGGCATCCTGTTAAACAGTCCGGGGAATGGAGCCCATTTTAAGATCAAGTCTGCCGGTTGTGTTCGGGCAGAAAAGGTATCGCCTGCTTTTAAAATTTAGTTGATCCGGCGAATTCTGTATTTGCAACCGAAGAGTTCAATGTGCCCGGGGCAATAAAAGAATTGAAAGACCAAAACATAAAAATTCCTGAGGAATTTGGGGTTATTGGATTTTGCAATGATTTGTTCGGGGAACATATAACTCCGGGTTTATCTACCTTTGACCAGCAAACTTTCATAATGGGGCAGGAATCTTACAAACTTATTTCTAATTTGATAAAGAATAAAAATCATGATCAAATTAAAAATGTAATTATTGAACCTATACCGGTCATAAGATCATCTTTGTTAAAGAAAGTAAAAAAGGCATAATTTTTTTCTACGTTACACAAACGATTACGGGAAAATTCGATTAATAAAAACTATATGAACAATAGATCATTCAACCAGTTACTTTTAGTAAACATCTTCTTTTTAATAACCGCAGCGACCTTAGGCCAGGCTAAAGACACCACGGGAAAAATAATTTCAGATAATGGCTTAAAAGGCAAATCGTTTTTATATGCAGGCGAATGGGATACCCGTCATCCGGAGGCTCAAAAGATGACCGTTGTACGTGAGGGAAAAGTGGTTTGGCAGTATTCGATACCATTACATCCCTCTCCTGGCGCCAACCAGGAATTTGATGATGTAACAATGTTGCCTGATGGAAATATTGTATATGCACAAATGTCGGGCGCAGGCATCATTACACCAGGTAAAAAAATAACCTGGAAATATACTTGTCTACCGGGAACCGAAACCCATTCCTGTGTGCCCATTGGCAAGGATAGTGTTTTAATGGTACTGAATGGCAACCCTGCCAGGGTATTAATCATTAATACAGCCACTAATACAATCCTGAAAGAGATTGAGATACCGACCACCACTAAAAATACACATGGGCAGTTCCGTCATGTGAGGCTTACAGAAAAGGGCACCATTGTAGTGCCGCTTCTTTCAGAAGGGAAGGTTGTTGAATATACGCTGGATGGTAAAGAAATCTGGTCTGTTAATGCGAAATCCCCCTGGTCTGCTATAAGATTACATAGCGGCAATACATTAATCTCAGGCGACTGGAGTGGTTACACGCGGGAAGTTGATTCAGGCGGTAAAATAGTTTGGGAACTTACCCAGGCTGATGTACCATTTAAATTATACAATACACAAACAGCTAACAGGCTTGCCAATGGTAATACTATCATCTGCAACTGGATAGGTGGAAACACAAAAACCGAAGAATGGGCCGGCAGTGTACAGGCTTTTGAAGTAACACCGGGTAAAAAAGTAGTATGGATACTTTCTGCATGGGAAAACCCGGACCTCGGAACTTCCACAGCCATTCAAATGCTGGATAAAAATGGCTTACCTGATAAAAATGATTCACAACGATAATCAAAGCCTGAAGATAATGATGAAAAAATACTCAATCATACTTAGCCTGCTTTTTATTCATATTCTTTTCCCAAACGTTTTATCGGCTGACCCCGGGCCACGCCAGCGGCTTCTGATGGATTACGCCTGGAAATTTATTCAGTCTGATGTAAAGGATGCTCAAAGCACAAATTTTGACGACAGCAAATGGCGGACACTTAATCTTCCGCATGATTGGAGCATTGAAGGTGAATTTAATGAAAAGGCACCCGTAACAGGTTACGGCGGTTATCTTCCAGCGGGTATTGGATGGTACCGGAAGCATTTTAATCTTGCTGCGATTAAACAGGATCAGCAATACTGGATTGAATTTGAAGGCGTGTATATGAACAGTGATGTTTATATAAACGGGCATCTTCTGGGTAAACATGCCTTTGGTTACACCAGTTTTTACTACGATCTTTCTCATTACCTAAAAAAAGGCGGGAATATTATTGCTGCACGGGTTGATAATTCCATTCAGCCAAACAACCGCTGGTATTCGGGCGCTGGTATCTATCGCCATGTATGGCTAAATATTGCAGGGCCTCTTCATATTGCTCAATGGGGAACGTACATCACTACGCCTTCTGTTGATGCTGCATCAGCAACAATTTTAGTGCATACTTTAATTGAGAATGATCTTTCCGTTACAAAAAATATTGTATTACGGTCGGTTGCAAAAGATAGTTCGGGCAAAGAAATCGCAAGTGTGGAATCGGAGGTCTCGCTTGCCCCGTCGGGTAAAACAGGCGCAGAACAAACTATCAAAATAAATATGCCGTCGCTTTGGTCAATAGAAACCCCTGCATTATATACATTGCAATCATTTATTGCTGAGGGGAAAAAAGTGCATGATAATCTGAGTTCATCTTTTGGTATCCGAAAGATTGAATTTGATGCCGGCAAAGGCTTTTTTCTAAATGGCAAACATGTAAAACTGAATGGCGTTTGCTTGCATTCGGATGCCGGTTGCCTGGGTGTTGCTGTGCCCAAACAGGCATGGATCAGGCGGCTGCAGTTATTAAAAGAAATGGGTTGTAATGCCATTCGTACTGCTCATAATCCACCCGACCCTGATTTTCTGGATCTGTGCGATGAAATGGGATTTTTGGTAATGGATGAAGCCTTTGATGAATGGGAAATTGCCAAAGGCCAGGTACAATACGGTTATCATACTTTATTTGCAGAAAACTCGCAAAAAGACCTGCTCTCCATGATCCACCGTGATCGTAACCATCCTTCTATCGTAATATGGAGTGCCGGAAACGAAGTGCTGGATCAGGGCAAAGACAGGGGTGTGGAAGTGCTTAAAAATCTAATGGAAACATTTCATAAAGAAGACCCAACAAGACCGGTAATAGTAGGAAATGACCGGATCGCTGATGTGGATTATCCGGCAAAAATTGCCTTTCTCGATCTTCAGGATATTGTTGGCTATAATTATGTTGATCGTTGGCTCAATCGCAGGGAATTATATTACAGTATTGATAAACAGGAGCATCCTGGCTGGAAAATGATCGGCACCGAAAATGGCTCTATCCAGGGTGTAAGGGGAGAATATACGCTTCCAACAGATAAAAAAGGTCCCAGGAGGCCGAGCCGTGGAAGCCATTATAATTCAGCCATGATCAATGCCGAACAATTATGGAAATTTACGGCCGTTCATGATTATGTAATGGGTGACTTTATGTGGACAGGAATTGATCATCTTGGTGAAGCTCACTGGCCAAATAAGAGCTCCAGCTCTGGTGTTATAGACATTTGCGGTTTTCCTAAAGACGGCTATTATTTTTATAAAAGCCAATGGACTACAGTGCCAATGGTTCATGGTTTCCCGCATTGGAACTGGGCTGGTCATGAGGGAGAAATTATTCCTGTAGTTGCCTATACAAATTGTGATAGTGTGGAATTATTTGTGAATGAAAAATCTTTTGGTAGCAAATCCGCTGTATTTCCACAGCAAGGCAATTCCGGCGGCTATAATAAATTTGCACACCCTTTTGTCAGAGCAACTACATCCGACCTTCATCTTTCATGGGATGTACCTTATGCACCCGGAACGCTGAGATTTATTGGTACAAAAAATGGAGTAAAAGTAACGGAAGAAATTCACACCACATCTAAGCCTGCTGCTATCCGCCTGTCTGTAGATCAAAAAAATATTAATGCAGATGCCCGGGATATTGTAAATGTAACAGTAGAAATTGTTGATGAAAACGGGCTGGTAGTTCCCGATGCTGATAACCTCATTACATTTACTGTAAAAGGAGAAGGAGCATTGGCTGGCACTGATAATGGTGACCCTCAGGAAAAAAACATAATGAATAGTAACAAACGTAAAACCTTTAACGGAATGGCGCTTGCGGTTATCAGGTCAAATGAAAAAAGCGGCGCTATCCGCATTATTGCTGAGGCTGAAAATCTTAAAGGCGCTGAGTTGGAGATTACTTCACACAAGCCGGAGAATGCGGAACTGAGATTCAATGATTTTAAGTAGTGTTTCTATCAACATAATATATCATTACTTTTAAGAATGACCTGGTGAATTGTAAACATATCAACAGTATATTGCAATACCAGATCAATTAAAGCCCAACATGAAAGTCATTAAATTAATAAAGCTTCTTTTTATTTTTCTATTAGCATTGCCGCTTATACTACATGCTCAAACAAGCGGAAAACTATCTAATAAGAAGGCATCAAAAAGTGCCGGATATCATGTCGGTATACGGAATAAAATGATCGTCCTGCGAAAATCTGATCCCTGTGGATAACCATAAATAAACTGATAAAGATGAAAAAAATAATTGCCTTTTGGTTTTTACTCGTTGTTCTTTCCTTTGCAAAAAGCTTTGGGCAGCTACCCATGATTATTGAAAAGGATGGAAGGCATGCCTTACTGGTAGATGGAAAGCCGTTCTTAATTCTTGGTGGGCAGGCGCACAATTCCAGCGGCTGGCCGGGCATGTTGCCAAACCTGTGGTATGCCATTAATGCTATGCACGCCAACACCCTTGAAGTGCCTGTATATTGGGAGCAGGTTGAAAGGGATCAAGGTAAGTTTGATTTTTCTTTAATTGATACATTACTTGTTCAATCAAGACAGCAAAAGGTACGTCTTGTATTGCTTTGGTTTGCCACCTGGAAGAACGGCAGTAACCATTACATGCCCGGATGGATGAAAATGGATGCCGCTAAGTATCCCAATATAACAGGCAAAAACGGCAAACCCGTTGATTCGCCTTCACCGAATTTTAACGCCACCCTGGATGCTGATATAAAGGCTTTCTCAGCAATGATGAAGCACTTGAAGAAAGCAGACCCGCAGCATACCGTTATTATGGTACAGGTAGAAAATGAACCCGGCGCATGGGGAAGTGTAAGAGATTATTCAACGGCTGCTCAAAAATTATTCGAGGGTGACGTACCATCAGAATTATTAACACCTCCCCTGCTTAAAACTTTAGACGTTCCTGCAGGCGCTACAGGTTCCTGGCAAAAAGTTTTTAGGGACAGGGCCGATGAATATTTTCAGGCATGGTCAGTTGCCCGTTTTATAGGGCAGGTGGCAGCAGCGGGCAAAGCAGTGTATCCGCTGCCTATGTATGTAAATGCGGCCCTGCGTGATCCTCTCACCAATCCCACTGCAAACACTTACGAGAGCGGGGGCCCTACGGATAATGTGATCCCAATCTGGAAAGTAGCTGCACCAGCCATTGATTTGTTGGCTCCGGATATTTATATTTCAGGCAGTGAAAAAATATTGAAGGTGATAGACCTGTATAGCCGGTCCGATAATGCCCTTTTTGTACCCGAGGCAGGCCTCAGCGTTGATAAAGTAAAATATTTCTACGAAGTCATTGCCCGTGGCGGCATCGGCTTCTCACCGTTTGGCATAGACGATAATGGAGGAGGAAGAACATCCGCTGAAATGACCGAACGGCTTGCGCCTTTTGCAAAGGAATATGCAATGGCAGCTCCTATGATGAGGGAGTTGGCGCAATGGGGTTTTGATGGAAAAATAAAAGCTGTTGTGGAGCAGGAAGATTTTGCATCACAAACAATTGACTTAGGTTCGTGGAAGGCAATGGTAAGTTTCGGAGGCAATGGAAGAGGAAATGCTGCACCAATCAATACCCGGCCAACCGGGAAAATGATGATCGTGCAATTAGAAGAAAATAAGTTAATACTCATTGGTACAGGCTGCCACATTACTTTTGAGCCGGGCGGCAAAAATACTGGCAGGGCATGGCAATATGGAACAGTGGAAGAGGGCAAATATGAAAACGGAAAATTCAAATTACTCCGCATTCAAAATGGCGATGAAACAGATTGGGGCGGTCCGGGTTTTGGTGAGTCGCCCACTGTGCTGCAAGTAACATTAATTGTGCGGTGAGTTGTGAATCATTAAAGTAATGGTTGAATAAAATGGGAATTAAAATGACCATTTAATTATTAAATAGTAAGATCAATTTAAATACCCGATTAACTCCTGAACAAGAAGAATGTGAATCATTCGTAAATGAAAAAATTAATTTTATAAATCATATGCTTTATCACTAGTGTCCGGTAAAAATATATAAAAGTTCTTTGAAGTCATTGACAGAT
>JBDTWP010000347.1:0-7679 GCA_040006615.1 Ferruginibacter sp. | reverse complement strand
GTAAATGAGCCAGGGTGGTTTTACCTGCACCAATATTTCCTTCTATCGTAACAAAACTATACTTCATAAGTTGCAGTACACAAAATAAGCGAAATATTGTTGGTACAATTAAAACTTTTTCACTTTAAGGTGGTCCGGGCAATCCAATAATAACCGGTGAATGCTCTTGTTGAAAACCGGGTGCCTGAATTGGGGAGATAACTCATTCAATGGAATTAATACGAATAGCCGGTTTTGAATCTCCGGATGTGGAACAATTAAATCCAATTGTTGAATAATTTCTTTATTGAAAAATAGTATGTCAATGTCAATGATCCGCGGTGCATTTTTTACTGTTCTCACCCTTCCCATCATTTCTTCAATTGAAAGAATACTTTGAATGGTTTCAGCGGCGGTGAGTGCGGTTTCAATTACAATTACCTGGTTTAAAAAATCCGGCTGGCTATGATTACCCCAGGCTTGCGTTGAATACAGGGCAGACTGGCGCCTTATTTTTCCAATCTTTTTTTCAATAAGCAATATTGAATTTAGGAGTTGCTGCCTGCTGTTCCCCATATTGCTCCCGAGCAGTAGATAGATTTTATTCATCTTTCAGGTAAAGCCTGTTATCAAATATGAAATTTTGGAAGAGCGTTTTCTTATTTTACCTGCATAGTAATGAGCGGGATTGATCATCAAATGTCATATAAATGTACGTCACTTGCCGTAAATTCCTGATTTTTTTTACATTTTTTTTACCAATAGCTTTACGTCTAAATTTTCATCATTAATGCAACCATACAGCCAGGCAAAAGCCATGTTGGCGATTTCAAAAGCCAGCCTGATTGCCCAGTTCAGGAGCCCCTCGGCGGTCCTGTTCAGTTTTGCTTTTCCATTTATTTTTATCCTCGTATTTGGTTTTATTGGAAATAACAGCGGCATACCCAGCTATAAAATAGCATTGGATAAAAACTGTGATACCACCAATACTTTATTTGATTCCATGAAGACCAGCGACAGGATCAAAATAATTCGTTTTGCAAACGACAGGGAATTACGGGATAACCTGGTTAAAGGCAAGCTTACCGGTATTTTCAATATAAAAAAGAATCCTGCGGGAGTGCCGGCCTATACTTATACACTATCAACGACCAGCGCCAGCAATGACAAATGGCCGCAATTTATGCCGGTGATGAATAGTATCGTAAATAAGATCAGCAACGAAAAGTACTCAAACAGGCCCACTTATGCTATCCCGGATTTTAAATATGAAAGAGACGTTGAAATAATCCGGGAATATAAGACAATTGACTTTATTTTGCCCGGCCAATTAGGTTTTTCCTTATTGAATTCGGGAGTATTCGGCGTTGCCTTTATGTTTTTTAACCTGAGAAATACACTGGTGTTAAAACGTTTTTTCGCGACGCCAATCAGTCGTACCCATATTATTTTAGGAGAAGGTTTGGCAAGGGTTATATTTCAGATGTTAACTGCGATCGTGATAATTGTGGCGGGAAGATTTCTTTTTGGATTTACGCTGATTAACGGTATTGAAACATTATTGGAAATGCTGGTTTTAAGCTTTATTGGTTTACTTGTCTTTATGGGGTTAGGATTCATTGTAAGCGGACTTGCAACAAGTGATAGCAGTATTCCCCCATTTGCTAATTTGCTTACCTTGCCTCAGTTTCTTTTAGGGGGGACTTTTTTTTCAGTAGATTTTTTCCCGAAATGGTTGCAGCCAATATCAAAGGCATTACCACTTACTCATTTAAATACGGCCCTGAGGGCGGTCGCATTTGAAGGGCAGAATTTATGGGAATTAAAATATGAAATTGGCATTTTATTGTTGTGGTGTGTTGTTATTTATGCGGTAGCAGTCAAAGTTTTTAAATGGGAGTAATTGTATGCGTTTATTCAAAGCATTTCTTACGGGGATTACTGGTTTGTTTATTATTATAACTTTATTTTCACTATTGATACCTTTTAATGTAAAGGTATCCAGGGTTGTATTGATCAATAGCACCAATTCTGCAGAAATATACAGCCAAATTGCCAATTTTGATAACTGGAAAAATTGGCATCCGGTTTTTACAATTGATTCCGGCAGCATATATTGGTATCCTCCTGTTAAAGTTGGGAAAGTGCCCATCTGTCGTATTGTTCACCGTGGTAAAGCTGTAATCATTAAATTACTTTCTGCTGATTCCACTTCTATAAAATTTTTATTGCAGGCTGAAGGGGAAAACGACATTGAAAATGATATCGTAATTACCCCATTAATCTCCCGGCGGGCTGTATCTGTAGAGTGGAAGGCAATTACCAGGTTACATTGGTATCCCTGGGAAAAATTTTATGGAATATTCATTGATAAGCTAACGGGCCCTGGTTATGAAGATGCATTAAATGGTCTGAAAGATTTTATCGAAAAAAGCCCCCGGTACTCCAAAGAGAGAACTTAGATCGAAAAGTTTGGCAGGAACCAAATGGGATTGAAACTGAAAGAAGCCACCTTCAATGATTGCTTATGCTATTTTAAGGGAAACCACTCTTCGTTGGCAGGAAATCTCTGCAGACTTTTTCGAATTCCAGGTCTCCGCGGCCTGGCGCCGATCTGGGAGCCCAATGCAACGCTTTACATAAATTGGTTGTCAACCAATCATAGCGCATATAATGGATTATTCGATACTGGTAAAAGATTGCCTTAAAAAAAAGCCGGCTGCCCAGCAGCAGTTATATGAGCATTTTGCACCTGCAATGCTAGGAGTTTGCTATAGGTATACTAAATCTGTCCATGATGCCGAGGATGTATTACAGGAAGGGTTTGTAAAAGTTTATCTCCATTTAAACAAATATAAAGCTAGCGGCGAATTAGGTGCCTGGATCAGGCGGATCATGGTAACTACGGCACTCAATTATTTAAAGAAGAATAAACGATATAGGGAGGATTTGGTATTTGCAGAGATGCCCCTTCATCCTGTATCAGATAATAATCCGGTTATTCAACTGGATGCAAAACAGTTATCAGAGTTGATTCGCCAATTACCTACCGGTTTTCAAACAATTTTTAACTTATATGCAATCGAAGGCTATACGCATGTGGAAATAGGGGAAATGTTGGGCATTAGTGATGGTACTTCCAAGTCGCAATATGCAAGGGCCAGGTATTTACTAATAGAATGGATTGAAAAATATTCATCATTTACAAAACAGGAGCAGTATGCAGGAAAATAATTTCGAAAAACATGTGCAGCAAAAAATCGATGAGTTAAAATTAACGCCTTCTGATGAAGTTTGGCAAAAGTTAGCTGTGGTTATTGCAAAAAGAAAAGGAGACAGGCGGAGATTTGCAATTCTTTTCCTGTTCTTATTGTTTATCGGCTCTTCTGTTTTTATTATATGGAACCGTGTATCCGGGAGGAAAATTGATAAGGAAATTTCTGAAAAAAATGGCCTGTACCGGGCGAATTCCTTAAAAGAAATTACTAATGACAGTAATGAACATCAAATAGTTGGCGGTGCAAATAGTCCTGAAACTGTTAAGAAAGACCGGCAAACCGATAGAATTAGTATCATTAATGATATTGCGGGAACAAAGAAAATAGGCAATCAGCTAAAACCTGAAGCTATTAAAGAGCCTCTGAAAATAACGGTTCCAGGATTAGTGGAGAAACAAGTCGAAAGTAGTAACAAAATTGCTGGTATCAATAATGCCAGGGACAAAGTACATAATAACACTGGCAGGTTAAGGTACCAAACCAGTCATAAACTAAGCGTTGCGGTTAGCAATGGTATTCCCGGTGATTTGTCAGTTGACAGGAGCGGTGCCAGTGATCCGGGTAAACCTGGGGTTGAGGAGATTGTACCCGCGAAAATTGATGAAGCAGAGAAAAGGCAGGTTATAGATCCTATGGGCAGGGATAGAATTGAAATAGAAAAGCTGGTAGGCGATTCGATTGTATTAATATCAGCTACCGCCGATAAAAGAGACGCTTCTTTAAAAAAATCAGTGCAATTAAAACAAAAGAATGGATGGAAACCCGTCCTGAATTTTTCTTTGGGAGTAACTGCCACGCAAAATGGTTTATTAGGAATTATCGGTTCGGGTAGCAGCGATGAAGATAAAGCATTTGCAGACATGAGCCAATCTACCGGAAATAATGCGGGACAGGGCTCATACATTTCACATGTACCTACGGAAATAAAGGCTGGTACCGGTCTTGTTTTGGGGATGTTTTTACAAAAAGATATTTCATCCAAAACAAATCTTCGCGTTGGATTTAACTACAGATCATATAACTCAGTCATGATGGTTGGCAACAGGGTGGATAGTGTTAATAATTTTAGCAGGAATGACTTTATTTATCGAAGCGGCAATATTAACAGGTACAAAAATCATTTTCATTTTCTTGAATTGCCACTCGTAGTCAGGTTTAAATTGGGCACGCAAAATAAGGTGCCTGTTTATTTAAATACAAGTATTAGCATCTCCCGGCTTGTTGGCTCAAATGCCCTTCAATTTGATACACTTACGGGGACTTATTATATGAATAATGCCCTGTTCAATAAAACGCTTTTTAATTTTTCGGCGGGTTTATTATTTTCATTATCCGGGCATGTAAAAAATCCTATCCTGATTGGACCTGATATGAATTTCAGTTTGAATAATATGGCTAAGACCGGCCTCTATCAAAATCACCACTACAGTTACTTTGGAATATTGGTGCAGAAAAGTATGGGTAAAAAATAATTTCATCTGATATGTTATTATGGTGCAACCCTTCCCGGTGCTGGCTTGTCAGTATAAAAAATTAATCATCATAAAAAAGTAATTTTATGAAAAAGTTTTCACTCCGGTTATCCATGATTATTGCAGTATGTTTTATGCTGCAAAGCTGTGTAAAAGATACTTTGCAAACTACCTATACTTATTTTTTGCCGGTCTATAAAAGCAAGATAGAAGTATGGCAAAGTATCAGAAGCGCGCCACCCCGGCCATTGCAAAAAACAGGTAAATTGTTTTTATATGGGAGATATATTTTTATAAATGAGATCAATAAGGGTGTACATATTATTGATAACGCAAATCCCAGGGCGCCTAAAAATGTATCTTTTATTGATATTCCAGGCAATCTCGATATTGCGGTAAAGAATAATATGTTGTATGCGGACCTGTACACCGACATGGTTACTGTCGACATTGGAGATCCGGCCAATATTGTATTAAAAAAAGTTAGTAGTAAAGTTTTCCCTGAAAGAGATTATATTAACGGTTTTGCCGTTGACAGTTCTCAATATATTATTGATTGGGTGAAGCGGGAAACCACCAACAAAAATGAATTGAATGATAATAAATCACTGATGCAGTCTGGCCCATGGTTCGATGCGATGCTATTGAGTAGCAATGCCGGAACAAAAGTGATTGGGGTAAGTGGTTCAATGGCGCGTTTCACAATTGTGAACAATTATTTATACACTGTTGGCCGATCCGATCTGACTGCTTTCAACATCGCTTCACCGGCTGACCCGCTAATGGAAAATTTACAGACCCTGGGTTGGAATATTGAAACAATTTATCCTTTGAAAGATAAACTATTTATCGGTTCTCAAACAGGCATGTTCATTTACAGTATTGCTGATCCTGCGAGCCCCGCATTTCTTGGAAGCTTTTCCCATGCATGTTTTAACGATCCTGTTATTGCGGATGATCAGTATGCTTATGTTACGCTGCGTGCCAACACCAATGCCTCCGCCTGTTGGGGTGCAGTGGCTGCGCAACGCAATGAATTGGATATTGTAAATATTACAAACATACTTCAGCCCTTCCTGGAGAAGGTCTATGATATGTCAGAACCGAAGGGCCTTAGTAAGGATGGAGATCATCTTTTTATTTGTGACGGGAAAGCCGGATTAAAAATCTACAATACGGCAAACGTCCATGATATTCAACTGGTGGAGAACATCGGACATATCAATCCTTTTGATGTTATTTGCCAGGCAGGCCTTGCAATAGTAGTAGCTGATGAAGGCATTTACCAATACGATTATACCAATATCAATAACATTACACTCATCAGTAAAATAGCAATAGATAAATAATAATATTTAATACTTATGAACAGGAAGCTGATGCTGCTATTAGTAATTACTATTTCAAACTATGGCTTGCAGGCACAGGATAAAGGCAGGACAGGACCAGGATTATTGGATCATTTTCATTCATTCAATACTGTTCATGTTTTAACCGGAAGCACTACTACTTCACTTGCTGTCAATACGGTGAATGGCTTTCAGTTTGGAAAATTCTATACTGGGATTGGTACCGGCTTCGATTATTATTATCATGTATCCGTACCCTTATTTTTTGAAGCAAGGCTTGACCTGGTGAAACGAAAGGGCAAATTGCAAATGTTCGGAAATGGGGGACTAAGCTTTCCTTTTTCTTCCCAAAATAAAAAATTGGAATTTAGAATTGGAGAATATAAGACAGGGAGTTTATATGGGGGAGGATTTGATTACCTCCTTCCCGCTAAAAAGGAAGCGTTCATTATGGGGTTGGCATTCAGCAATAAGCAGGTCATTCAAATGGTGGAAAATAATATTTGGAACCCTGTCTTGAACAGTGTTGAGAATATTCCAATAAAAGATAAGTATTCTTTAAATCGTATCGCCATCAGGATAGGCTGGATGTTTTGATTAATGTGCGATAAAATGCAGGTTGCGTTTTATGCCTTCAAACTTACTGCGTCTCAGCGGGGAGTTTTTGAAGATCTGTTTAAAACTTTCTTCCGTTAATTCCTCCCAGTCATTATTTGAAAAGTTCAAAATGGCAGGTATGGGTGTAAATTTTATTTCGTCTGTGGGCTTGCTGAAACGATTCCATGGACATACATCCTGGCAAACATCACAACCAAACATCCAGTTGTCAAATTTGCCTTGCATTGACACTGGTATCAATGCATCTTTTAATTCAATGGTAAAATACGAAATGCATTTGCTCCCATCCACTACTTTATCCGGGAGTATGGCCTCTGTAGGGCAATTGTCAATGCATTTGGTACAGGTACCGCAATAGTCTTTGGCATAAGGATCGTCATATGCCAGTTCCAGGTCCACAATCAGTGTTGCTATAAAAAAGAAACTACCGGACTGTTTATTGATCAGGTTACCATTTTTACCAATCCATCCTAAGCCGGTTCTTTGGGCCCAGCTTCTTTCAAGCACCGGTGCACTATCCACAAATCCACGGCCATTCACCTCTCCAATACACAATTTCATTTCTGCCAAAAATCTTATCAGTTTCTCCCTTATCACTTCATGATAATCTTTTCCATAAGCATATTTGGCAATTTTTGGTGCATTCGCCGATTGTTGTTGCCTGGGAAAATAATTGAATAATAAGGTGATTACTGATTTTGCAGCGGGCACCAGCCTGGATGGATCGATCCGCATTTCAAAATGATTTTCCATGTAGTGCATGGAGCCATTCATACCCTTATTCAGCCAGTTTTCCAGCCGCCTCGCATCTTCATTCAATACAACAGCCTTCGCTATGCCGCAATGGCCAAAACCTAACAGGTTTGCAGTCTGTTTAATTAGATTTGAATATTTGATTTCCTTAACTCCCATTGGTATTTTATATCTGTTATCACTAGTGTCCGGTAAAAATATATAAAAGTTCTTTGAAGTCATTGACAGAT
>JBDTWP010000346.1:0-7738 GCA_040006615.1 Ferruginibacter sp. | reverse complement strand
CTGAAGCATTTCCAAGTATGTGGGCCAATATTGCCGCTTTTTGCCGCTTTTTGCCGCTTTTTGCCGCTTTTTGCCACCTATTCAGAAGGGCCGGCAGGAGTAGCCAGACAAAGGTTTCCCTATGATAAGCATATGGCAGCTATACTAAATGTATATGGCAGGTATATGGCAGATACGAAGGATGAAACACTCCAGGGATATTGGGATGCTCATTCTGTTTCCGACGTTTAAGATGGTCCTGGAAGGTTCTCCCAGGCTCTTTCTTCAGGACCAGGGGTGGCAAGGGAAGTTTTTGGGCGATACCGGAAAGGAATTTTCCTTCCCGGTGGTCATTTAAGTAAAGCGATTTGGGAATGTCACAAAGTGGAAAAGAATAGCCGCAATTTCTTCATATTTTTATTATCACACTCACTTTTTGGCCAGTCACCTGTTTATGGCCAGGACTGATTTTTTCTGTTTCCGTATCTAACTCTAATTTAGATATAATCAAGCCAGTTTCATCCTGAAACTTTTTAATCGTCAGCAGGATATTTCTTTCAAGCTGAAATTTCTTTTCTTTTACTTCTTCTATTTGCATGGTTGTATTTTTATTAAAAAGGTGGACTTTATACTCTATATCCATCTGATGAATTCCAAATATGATTCTCCCATTCCAATGCTCTTATTTTTTCCTTCAAAATTTGCACTGTGGCTTCAGCAATAATTATTTTACTAATCAATTCATCTTTTGATAGTTGGTCGTCAGAAGATATTTTTCTTAATTCATATTCTAAAGAAATATTTTTTACGACAGCTTCGATTAGTTTTTGATCTTCCTGCATGTAGTTAATATTGATTTTTCTATTGTTATGAAAAGGTTGTGAAATAAATGTGCTCATCATACTTCGACCTTTGCCCCGGCAATACTCATCCTAATTAGTTTAATCTGAAAAGAAAATTAATTGATCTTCAGGAATGCCTGTAATTGCAAAATAGGCCAGTGGGGACAGCGCCAGCGCCGTGACCCTCAGCCGGTGCCCCCATAAGCCGCAAGATATGAACGAAAATTTTATCCTTACACAGTTTCCCAGACTTTCTTTTCATATTGTACCTCAGTTCCCAACCCATCTACTTACAGAGATGGAAAAATACCTTAGATAATCAATATTTTATTTTTTCAGGTCTATTCAGCGACTCATCATCGCTGGTTGTAGTCCACTCCTTTCTATAAGGGGAGTATTGGCTTTGCGAATTAACTGACAATTCTTTTCTAATTTTTATACTACTAATTCCAATCTGGCAGTTAGCGTGTCATAAGGAAAATCACAATTTTTTGGCGGTATAAAGGTGTTGTTAGTATTAAATTGCAAATGACTATTCATATTTATAACCGATTTTAAGGCATCTTCTATTTTGTCGGGTGATGCCGTAACAAAAATGTGTTTCTGCTTCTGATTCAGGCAGATAAATGTAATTAAGGACAACTCGTAATTTTTATCTTTGTAGGTAAAATAATGTAAAGCGGCTTCTTTTCCGGTATCTTTCCTGAAGCCATTTAATATACCGGATTTGAAATGATTAAAAGTGATTCCTTCGGTCATAAATTCCGTAGATATTTTAGTTTCAATCACCTGCATCTGTTGGCTTTATATTTTTAAGATTTCAAATTTACATTTAATTTTTCATCTGCAAAATCTTATCTGTACATCCAACAGGATGGTTAACTGCATTATATTAACGGGTCATGATTTTGGCATCCCACCGGCTTGGCAACTCATTTTACCGGTTGCTTACCTGTATCAGTTAAGCAAAATTTAGGGATTAATTTGTGGATTTGCCGATAAATGTATTTATACCAGATTTTTTTTAATGTAGGAAATACTTTGGGTGATACTATCGAACGGTGAGCCAGGGCACTTATCCTGTTCAACAAAAAAGTACTGCAAGCCAGCTTTTTTTTGCTGCTTAAAAATTGCCCTGAAATCAATAACCCCATTACCTACCTCTGTAAATGAATGTTGGGCGGTATTATCCATATCTTTTAAATGCAAAAGCGGGAACCTTCCGGGATGTTGATTAAATAACTCCACCGGATCCTTTCCGGCTTTTGTAACCCAATAAAGATCCATTTCCATCTTTACCAATTCTTTATCCGTTGCAAGAAGGATATCGATTGGATATGTATCTCCCTGTTTTACAAATTCAAAATCATGATTATGGTAACATAACTGAATACCTGCTTTTTTACATCTTTCTCCTGCAATATTCAGTTGATCGGCTACGTACTTATAATGATCAGAATCCCCGCGTTCATCAACTGATAAGAAAGCACACACCATATATTTCAATCCAACCGTTGCTGCATCGTCCACTGCTTTATCCCAATCATGTAAGATGGTACCTTTTACAATTTCTCCCTTGGATTTTTCTTCTCCCAATCTATAATGGCCGCTGGGCATCACAAGCCCATTGTCTTTCAGTAAACGGGAAAAAGCTGAAGTATCCAAACCATAAAATTTTTGAGTACCGGTATAAGTGGCGCCCTCAACGGAAGTATAACCAATTTTTGCTACCTTCGAAAGCGTATCAGCGGGATCCTTTTGCATAAACTCCCTTACTGTATACAATTGCAGCCCTATTAATGCTGATTTACGGCTGAAATCCGGAGGTGCCATTAGAAAGCCTGCGGAAAGCAATGATGATGATTTGATAAAAGAACGTCTGGTTGTCATTTTTTTATTTTTTGAATCAATAAATTCTATTTCCCCGGAAAAATATTACTAAATAGTCAATAATTCTCCTTTTTTTACCTGAGCTACGGTTTAGGTAACCGTCCACCCAGTTATTCCCTTATAAGTTAAGGACGGGTTTTGAGCAGAAATGGAAATTTCTATTATTTTGATCAGGCTTTCCTGCTATTTCAGATTTTTGAGATACTTATAATTATACTCAAGGCTTTCAAAAGGAGTACTTGTATATTCTTCCTGTTCGACAAAGAAATATTTCATCCCTGATTTTTTAGAGGCATTAAGCAATTTCCTTATATCCAATCCTCCTTTGCCAAATTCTGTGCTCTGTTTTTTTACAAGGTCCATGTCTTTTAGATGCCATAGCGGAAAACGGCCAGGATACTTTGCAAAGTAATCTAATGGATCGTTGCCCGTTACTACCACCCACCCAAGATCCATTTCCAGGTTAACATGGGCCGGATCAGTATTCTCTACAAGTACATCATATAAAATTTTACCATTTTCTTTTTCAAACTCAAAATCATGATTATGATAACCAAAATAAAGATTTGATTTTTTACAAGCTTCACCGGCTTTATTAAACGATTCCGCTACGCGTTTGTAATTATCCACCGTCTGACCTTCTGAGGGCATAGAGGAAACAATTACATATTCCTGTCCGGCTTCAACGGCATCCTCGATTGTCTGTTGCCATTTATCATCAAAATGTACATGCCCGCTACGCAACTTAATTCCAAGGTCGCCGGTAATCTTTTTTATTTCGGCTGGTTTAAGTCCATAATAATTGCCTTTTTCACTTCCTGCGGATTCAATTTCTTTATATCCAAGACTGGCCAGTCTTTTTAATGTTCCAATATTATCCGCGAGCATTTCTTTCCGAACTGTATACAATTGTACACCTACATCATTCGCCGCATCTCGTTTTGCAGCTTCAGACATTTTGGGCAGCAAAACGGACCCGAGGGCCAGCGCGCCTGAGTTTCTTAAAAAGTTTCGTCGTGAATTCATATCTTATTTATATTTTGAGGTGAATAAGCGTTTTATTAACGTGCTTTTATTTTGTTGTATTCATATCGGTATTGCTTATGAATGCAATTTTTTTACTATCCGGCGACCATGACGGCGTATTGATAGAACCCTGACCGCCATAAAAATAGGCAATCACCTTAGGTGTTCCTCCTGTGATTGGTAAATAGCGGATATAGACATGTTTATAGGGAGGATGCATCCCGGGCACTACTTCTTCTTTCAGGAAGGATAAGAACACCATTCCCTTACCATCTGGAGAAATATGGGCAAACCAATTATTATAGTCATCGGAAGTTACCTGTTCCTGTTCACTTCCATCAGGTTTCATTCGCCAGATTTGCATTAACCCGGAACGGACTGAATTGAAATAAATAAATTTTCCATCCGGTGTATACTCCGGCCCGTCATCTAATCCCTTTACGTCAGTCAACCGAAGTTCCGGGCCTCCGGCCGATGGTACGCTATACACATCATATTCACCATCTCTTTCGCCACAAAATACCAGACTCTTACCATCAGGTGACCAACCATGAAGGTAGGAAGGGCCTTTAGGAGTGACCTGCTTTGGAATGCCTCCAATAACCGGTACCGTGTATATAATTGAACCTCCTAATTCCCTTACTGAACTACTGAGTCCGAGCATTTTACCATCGAAAGAAATTACATGGTCGTTATTGTTAGATTTTATGCTTCCTGTATTTATGAGCTTTGGAGTCCTGTTTTTCAGATCGAAGTTATAAATAAGGCCATCACTGCCATTAAAGATCAGGCTTTTCCCATCGATGTTCCAGTTCGGGGCCTGGATGGAGTACGGTACCGTATATATTATTTCACGATTACCACTAGCCATGTCCATCAATTCAAGGTTACTGCCCAGTTTCATCTGTGTCCGGTTGTCTGCATCGCCATGAAATGGCACTGTAATGCGAACATCCCTGAACACGCCAGTTTCCAGTACATCAGCATTGTGAGAACCAACAAACAAACCAACATATACCTCATCTCCCAGGTCAAAATCAGCAACCTGTTCAGTTACGAATGGCTCTCCATATTTAGCTGCCCGCATGGTATAGGTAGTCCCCTTTCTTTCTAACTGAATTATATTGGCTTTCGTAAGCTTTGATTTAATTTCTTCAGTAATAGCTCCCGCAGTTCTTCTAAACTGAAGAGAAGTTAGTCCGTCACCATGCACTACGGCGTTAACGTGTGGTGATTTTCCGTCCAGTGTTTTGCGAACCATCCATCCGATTTTCCTGTGGTAATCTACCCAATTTCCGAGGAACTCGGCTTTAGTGTACAGAATAAAATCGCCCTTCATTTTTTTCCATACAAATTGAAATTCATCATGATCGCCCCAGATATTATATCCAGCGCCGGAAATAATATATTGCCCGGTCTCCTGGATATAAGTTGCAGCACCGGCTTTTACATTAGTACCTATATCCCCATGCCCATCAAAAATCCCAGGCTTATGCTGAGATGAAACTGAAAAACCTGATAAGAATAATGTAAAGCAGGCAAGCAGTGTTTTAATTTTTCCCATATTGCTGTTTTAAGTTTAAAAATAATTAATAATAAAGAAGTATTGATCCAAAATTGGGTTCATTCAAAGAAACCCATCGGCACCGCCGGCATGGTTTGCAACCGACAACGGGGTGGTATCACCATTGTAAAACTATTCAAAACCATCATGAATTCGGAATTATTTATTACATCAACGCTACATCATTTATTAAATATAATAGTGAAAATAAGTTTGCAATACGTCAAAGCTACTTCATACTTTTTTTTTTAATTTGATTAAACCTTGCTATTTTCATGAAAGAAATTTACCATATGAAAAAGTATTTGCTTCTGCCAGTTATTACTTTTGCTATATCCTCATCTTTTAGCCAAAACACCATCGGAATTCCTGATATAATTAATTACACTAAAAATATTTATAATGCAGGCACCCAAAACCGGTGCATAGTGCAGGATAAGAATGGAGTCATGTACTTTGCCAATTATGAAGGTTTGTTAACTTTTGACGGGACATACTGGAAAATTTACCCTTTGCCAAACAAGACTGTTATCAGGTCTTTAGCGTTGGGGAGAGACAATAAAATTTATGTGGGAGGCCAGGCCGACATCGGATATTTCTCACCTTCGGTAAATGGCAAACTTACCTATTATTCCCTAAAGGAACTATTGCCTGAAAAAAACAAAATCTTTACCGAAATCTGGGAAACTATTGCTTATGGCAATGATATATTTTTCAGATCAAGAGAGATTATATTCCGGTTGAGCAACAATATTATGAATGTTTATCCTGCTTTAAAAGAATGGCAATTCCTGGGAAAAAGCGATGACCGGTTAATGGCTCAGGATTCTGAAAAAGGTTTGCTGGAATTTAAGAACGGTTTGTGGCAGTCGTTCATCAAAGAGGATATTTTTCCAAAAGGCTTTATAGTTTCTACGGTATTCCCATATGGTAAGGATAGTGTGTTTGTTACAACCATTAACTCCGGATTTTTTATTTTAAAGGGCAACCGAATATCAAGATTTGAATTCAAGAACATAAATCCTTTCAAAAGCCAGCGTATTTTAGCGGCTACCCCTATTACAAATGATTGGATTGCCGTAGGCACTAATCTTCAGGGTTGTTTTATAATTAATAAAAAAGGGGAAATTATTCAAAATCTGTCAAGGAAGGAAGGGTTACAAATCAATAACATCTTATACCTTTTTGTTGACAGTCATAATAATTTATGGCTGGGGTTGGATAATGGGATTGATTTTATAGCCATCAATAATGAAATAAAACATATTTATCCTGAAAATCTTAATGAGGGTGAAGGATATACTTCCATGGTGTTTCAAAATATGCTGTATGTAGGAACTTCCAACGGGCTTTATAAAGTGCCGCTCACCAAGGAGAGCGATTTTAGTTTTATCAAGGGGAATTTTGAACCGGTACCAAATACTGCAGGATCAGCCTGGGGACTTTCTGAAGTAAACGGGAAATTATTATTAGGCCATCATGACGGATCTTTTCAGATCAATAATGGCATGGCAGAGCCAATCAGCAACAAATCTCCGTATTGGACATTTTTACCATTTTATGATATAATGCCTTCTTCGCTAATAATTGCAGGCACATCTACAGGATTGGATTTTTTGAAATATGAGGGAGATAAATTTGTAACAAAGGGTAACCTGCCGGAATTTAATGAGTTTTCGCAGTTTGTAGCAATAGATAACAACAATATAGTATGGGTGGCACATCCCTACAGGGGAGTATTCAAAATTGATATCAGCGACAACAGTAATCCAATATCCAAAATCTACACGGATAAAAACGGTTTGCCTTCTTCCTTTAATAATCATTTGTTTAAAATAAAAAACAGGATCGTTGTTGCCACTGAAAAAGGTATATATGAATATAATGCAGCTGAAGACAGATTTGCATTCAGTGATTATTTTAAAGCCATATTTGGCCATAAAAATATCCGTCATTTGAAAGAGGACCTTTCAGGAAATACCTGGTTTATTGAAAATAAAAATCTTGGGGTCGTAGATTATTCATCTGCAAGGCCTGCGATAATATATTTTCCGGAGTTGGATGGAAAGATGGTTTCCGGTTTTGAACATATTTACCCATACGATGTGATGAATATTTTTGTAGGAGCGGAAAAGGGATTTTATCACATAAATTTTGAAAATTATAAACGAATAAATACTAACAAAATCCAGGTAATAGTTACTGCGGTAAAAGCATTCGGAAGATCGGACAGTTTATTGTATGGAGGATATTTTGGCGAGGTAAATGAAAGTCTCACACAAAGCAAAGAAGGGATTCCTCTTGTTGCCAGTAATTGGAATTCTTTACATTTTGAGTTCTCCTCTCCGTTGTATGAACAGCATAACAGTGTTGTGTACAGTTATTTTTTAAAAGGTTATGATGAAAAATGGACTGACTGGACAAAAAAAACAGAAAA
>JBDTWP010000345.1:0-7791 GCA_040006615.1 Ferruginibacter sp. | reverse complement strand
CCGGTAATTGTAATAACTTGCTTCCGAATAAGGTGGCAGCAAGCATCACGGTTTGCACCCCCATGCTATAAAAGAAAAATCCACGAAGGAACCTTTTCAGTACCGGCATTCCTTTTATTTCCTTGTAAACTTTTTTTACTTCTAAAAAGCCATCTTTAAAAACATTGCCCTTATTCTTATCTTCAGGCACTTTGGATTGCGGCAACCTGGCAAAAGCTATCTGTGCAAATCCGATCCACCATATACCCACCAGCAAGAACGTGAGTCTTGTTGCCTGGCCTGAATCAGGCATCCACAAAACAAGTGCAAATCCGATCAATTGCATAATCACACTTCCAATATAACCAAATGAAAATCCCCTGGCGCTTATCCTGTCCCGATCATCAGGTGCAGCTATCTCTGGCAGATATGCATTGTAAAAGACAAGGCTTCCAACGAAACCCATCGCAGCCATGATGAATGCCATAATTCCCAGCCATAAATCGGAAACGTCCTTGAAGAAAAAAAGTAACAGGCAACCTGATGCACCCATATAACAAAAGAACTTCATAAAATTTTTCTTGTTTCCCCTGGTATCAGCGATGGAAGTGAGAACGGGATAAGATAGTGCTATCAACAGGTAGGCTACTGCCAGGCAATAGTCATATAAAGAAGAATTAATAAACTTTTTCCCCAAAAAAATTACAGTATCAGCTTTTTTTTCATCTCTTGCAACAGCTGTAAAATAGATAGGGAAAAAAGTAGTGGTAATAACCAGGTTATATACTGAATTTGCCCAATCGTACATAGCCCATCCATTAATTACCCTTTTAGAAGCAGTTTGCATATTGAAGTATAATTAATCAGTTAAATTATATTTATTAGGGCAGATGAAATTAAACAATTTATCTATAAATTTATGGCGAGGGACTATCCGGATTTTGACTCCGCCACCGCAACCGCCTGAAAGGTAGTTAACCCTGGCAAAAAATCTGTTGGCAACTAATAAGTTACAGGAAATCCATTATCCTTATTGCCTGATTACTCCCTTCCAGATGAGTACGAGCATAATAATGCCGGCAATGATCCTGTAAATACCCCAGATGCGAAAGCCATATTTTTTTAAAAAATCGATAAAGAATTTGATGGCAAGTACTGAAACAATGAATGCCACCGCACTACCAAAGAGTAAGGTAATTAAATTAGACCTTTCCAATACTTCCGGATGATCAAGATAAGTGTCCAAAAAACTTTTTGCAGATGCTGCCAGCATAGTAGGTACTGCTAAAAAAAATGAAAATTCCGCAGCAGCACTGCGGGTTAATTTTTGACTCATACCGGTAATGATGGTCGCAGCACTCCTGCTTAGGCCCGGGAAAACGATCGACAACACCTGTCCGCAACCAATAATAAAGGCTGTCTTGTTGGTTACTTTTTCTTCTGAATCTATTAGGGGGTTCTTAAATACTTTGTCAATGAATAAAAGAATAATCCCTCCTGCAACCATTACCCAGGCTATAAAGGAAAGATTGCCAAGGGCAGCGTCGATATGTTTTTTCAGGAGGAAACCCATTATTAACGCCGGTACAACCGCAATGACCAATTTGATATAAAAATTGAATTTTTTAAAATCAAAAAACTTTTTCCAATATAATACAACTACTGCCAGTATTGCTGCCAGCTGTATCACCACTTCAAACATGTCAACAAAAGGTGATGGGGTCACACCCAGCAAGGGATGTGCAAATTTCATGTGTGCCGTAGACGAAATTGGCAGGAATTCTGTAAGACCTTCAATAATGGCAATAATGATGGATTGAATTGTATTCATTGATATGTATAGTGGGTAAATAAAGTATAATAGGTAAATAAGGTATATTAAATATGAAAAGTATTTAGATTATAAAAGGTATATCGGGTAAAAAAGCAAATAAAATGAAAGGACTTTCATCTTAAATACCGAAGTTCAGAATAAAAATAATACGATTTATTACCTCAAATAAATAAAAAATGCGATAAAAACATCGCATTTATATATTTATTTGTAATATTATACCTTACCCTATATACACTACTATCCTATATATTTTATAAATCCCACACGTCCTACACCCCCCGTTCCTTCGGCTTCTTCATTATCGCAAATATTTCTATTACAAAGCCTGCAATTATCAATATGGGTGCAATCGTTATCCTCGTGGTACTGTATACTTCGTTATCATTAAATACAGTAGAGTCAGAACTTTTACCTCCCGCCATTATAAAGAACCCAATTGCCAGAACGATCAATCCTCCCAGCATCAATAAATAATTTTCTTTGCCAAATAATCCCCTCGCCGCAGTTTGCTTTTTATTAATGCTCATAGTTATCTATTTTAAAGTGCAAATAAAAGTAATATTTTTCAAATAGCCTGCATTAGTACGAGTGCTTTCAGAATTTCCGGAAAGATTTTAGAAAAGGTTGTCTATATTCAATGAATTGTTAATTACGCTGAGGCCCCTTCATGGTTGTCTTTCCAATGCAACTCATTTTTATCCGGACTAATACAGGTCATCCAGTTTCATTTGTAAATATTTTAATACCGAACGATGTGTACTTGCTAATGAAATTGTAATGCCCAATACCAATATCGAGACAATTATCATTACCATATTGGTAGCGTCTCTCAACAAACGGAGCCAGGGTATAAAGTTTTCTACCAGCAAAATAAAGCCAATCACGGCTATGATGGCAATAATTGCTGCGATAAGCCCATTGATAATAGCCCTTATATTTAGCGGTTTTGCAATAAAGCCCCTTGTTGCACCCACCATTTGCATGGTTTTTATTAAAAAGCGATTGCTGTACATCGCCAGCCTGATCGTATTATCGATCGACACAATGACGATAATGGAAAGGATGATAGTAAAAACCAGGATACCTGCCGCAATGTATTTTGTATAGGAACTCACATAGCTTACTGTTTCTTTTGGATATTGCAATTCAGACATAATACCCGTAAAATTGGATTCGAGGTAATTGCTTAAAACGCTTAAACTGTCTTTATCCATATAATCTGCCTTTACGTAAAAATCAATGCTTTCCGGTAAAGGGTTATTGGTAATGAATTTTTTCCAGGAACTATCGTTTTCAGCATTCCATTTTTGTATAGCTTTTTCCCTGGTTACATATTCCGCAGTTTTTACGTAAGGAAGAGACGCAATATATCTTTGCAGGGAATCTACTTGCTTTTTCACAGCCGATGGCGTTATCCAGGCATGTACCTGTATATTTTCCCTAAACATTTCTCCTGATTTCTTAAGATTTAAAAACAGCCATCCTACAATACCAAAAAGAAAAAGGACCAGGGCCACTCCTATAATGGCGTAGGCGTATGATGGTTTGCTTCGTTTGGACGATGTTGATTTTCCGAATTGAGCCATGGGTTAACAAGGTTTTTTTAATTCCTGGCTGAATGACTTTCAGACCGGCGGTAATTAGTTGATCCGTGATTTACATTCATTTTAAAATTTCAATAGACCGGCAGGGGCAAAAGTAAAGGATTTTACCTGCTTTGCTGTACTTTTGCCCACTACAAAACGGCCGCCTGCAAAATATATTTTTATTAAATGATACTTCAGCGCTGAACAGGGAGTAATATAACTTTTCTTTCACAGTTGGAAAGTTCGTTTAAGTAAAAAATCAAAGTAATGTGCCAATTGGCTGAATGGTATAATGTGACATCAGGAAGTTCCGGTGAATATCGGGATTAATATGGAACTCTCTGGAACGGCTGGCCGAGCATATTTCTGCCAGGCCGGCCATTCTTCCCGGGCTGCAAAAGTTTAAAAAGCCTATGCAACTGGGAAAAAGTGAATATTTAAATACCTCAATAGAGAATAACCAATGGAATACAGATTTAATGAAATAGAACAAAAGTGGCAGGATAGGTGGAAATTAAAAAAGGTATATAAAGTATCTAATGAATCGGCCAGGCCCAAATATTATGTGCTGGATATGTTCCCTTATCCGAGTGGTGCCGGCCTTCACGTGGGTCACCCCCTGGGCTATATTGCCAGCGATATTTACAGCCGTTATAAAAGACTGAAGGGGTTTAATGTACTTCACCCCATGGGCTATGATAGTTTTGGGTTGCCCGCCGAACAATATGCCATCGAAACAGGGCAGCACCCTTCGGTGACGACTGAAAAAAATATAACTACATTCAGACGCCAGTTGGATAAAATAGGGTTTAGCTACGATTGGGACAGGGAGGTAAGAACAAGCGATGCCGGCTATTATAAATGGACGCAATGGATATTCCTCCAAATATTTGATAGTTGGTACAATCGTATTACCGACAAGGCTGAACGAATTGCCGGGTTACTTAAAATATTTGAATTGGAAGGTAATTTGAATCACCTGAGCCCTGCCGGTAATGAAAGTAAATTTTCAGCTGGTGAATGGAATGCATTTGATGAAAAACGAAAGCAGGAAATATTGATGGACTATCGCTTAACATTCAGTTCTTATGGTGAAGTAAACTGGTGTGAAGCACTGGGTACCGTCCTGGCCAATGATGAAGTAGTGAATGGTGTTAGTGAACGTGGCGGATACCCGGTGGTGAAAAAGAAAATGCGTCAATGGTATTTGCGTATAACCGAATATGCCGATCGTTTATTGGAAGGATTGGAGCGTATTGAATTTAGTGACGCCATGAAGGAAATGCAAAGGAACTGGATAGGAAGGAGCCAGGGGGCGGAAATGGATTTTGCAATCAAAGCCCATGACAAACTTTTAAGAGTGTACACAACAAGGCCCGATACTATATTTGGGGTCGACTTTATGGTGGTTGCCCCGGAACATGAACTGGTAAGTCAAATAACGTCTGATGATCAGAAAGAGGAAATAGAAAAATATCTGGCTTATACAAGAAGCCGCAGCGAGCGGGAACGCTTAGCCGAAGTAGGCCTTTATGAATTATTTGATTATCAAATAGATTCAATACTGCTAAGGAATTGGTTTATTGATTATGTTCTTGAGGTACCAAAACATACATTATTTGAAGAATCATTTATTAGAATTCTTCAGGAATTAAAGTTTACCATTCGAAAACTTTTCAGAGATAAACGAATTCAACTATCATCAATACTTATTTCCCATCATTATCACGTATTTCCATGTGAAGAAGATAACGTAGAATTTCTCGAAGATGTTTTGAGCTTTTCTACTTCTTTAAATTACAAAATACGAAAAGCTTTAATAGAATTTAATTTTATTAAAGTTAATAATTATGGATCATATAAAACAGCTTATACAAGCGATAAAACACAGCGATCTTTCCAAGGAATATAAATCACTTTTAATTTCGAAATTAAAAGACAAGAACCTTGACATCAATAAATTTCTTCTTGCATGGTACTATGTGCTTAAAATTGGTACTATATGCTTAAAATTCTTCGATATAGACATCGGAGATTAAATCTATTTATATGAATATCGGATCTGCAATAAAAGTGATAAGAAAACAAAAAGGACTTTCACAGAAGGATTTAGCTAAAAAAGTAAATCTTTCTGTGAATGGTCTAAGTCTAATTGAAACTAATGCTTCATTTCCGCAGAAAACAACTATAAATGCCATCTGTCAGGCTCTGGACATTCCAGTTTCATATTTGCTTTTCTTTTCAATAAGTGAAGAAGATATTCCTGATGACAGAAAAATTACCTTTAATTCATTAAATCAAGCCATCAAAGCTGTTCTTCTTAGTGATATTAAATAAATTGAACTTGAGTAAGTTGATTTCGCAAAGTCCGTCATAAAGAGAAGATTGAAGTTTTAAAATTGGACAAATACAGTTGCTGACCAACAACTTGGGTAGGTGCTGGAGTATGAGCATGAAGGGTTTAGGGGTGATTGCGATATTGCACTATGATTTAGTCGACTTCCATAAATTCCGATTTCCTACGCGGAGACTTGAATTTTGTATTTTATCCAAATTGAATAGAATTAATAAATTATCAAGCAAATGGCTAATAAGAAATTTAGATCTGTAAGATTGAATGCTCTGAAACTATGGAACAGGGAGTTAGGAAGATCACGGCGTTTTGGTGCATTGAGTGATGATTATTCAAAAAGTGAATGGTGCCAAATCCAAGGAACCTGTTCAGAAAATGGGAAGCATTGTAATTTCATTTGTAGCTATTGCGATTGGTTAGACAATATCTCCGACCAACTTCGGGATGAGAGGTTTGATAATCTTTCAACTAACACTGACTATCTTGTGCTTTTTAGGTATTATACAAGAATTCTCCTTATAGTTTCGGAAATAACTCAGGATTTTATCATGATAAATAAAATTGCCAAAAAATTGGGATCTAAAGAAGCCTCAGAAAAAGACCTTGAGGAAAATATTTTACCCGTGAAAGAATTAAATAGACTTTCGCAATTCATCAATACAGTGTGCAAACACAAATCTGAAAGGAACAATCTTCAAGTACATAACCATCACCTCGTAATTGAATTTGAGGACTTTAATGAAATGATACATGAAAATCAAATAAATTTCAATAATCAAGACTGGAATGAAATGAATTCTGCCACAACAATTCTGATGCCAAAACTCACCTTTTTTATCGAAATTATAATTAGTCTAAATAATAAAATTTTATCTAATATTTCTAATGATACAAATTTCAAAAATAATTTACTGGATAAATATGCAATAAATTGCTAAACCCTAATCATTTTCTATTTTTTAACTATACTAATTAAATAATAACATGAATTCAAAAATAAACGGAATAAAATATTTTAGAGCGGGTGATGTTATTTGGGCTGATTCGACAGGAAAATACCATCTAACAATTATCCTTGAAGATCAAACTGATGATAATCATCAAGAATGCATACCAATTTGCAATTTTTCGGGAACTGAGCCTCATGAGCATTTAAATTATGTTATTCCAATTGGAACCTATAATTTACCCGATACTTGGTGGACAAAACATGATCAAGCTAAACCAGAAAATTGGATCATATGTCAACCTAAAGACTGCATAAAAGCTTTTGATTACTCACCCGAAAGCGTAGTTGGCAATTTAAAAGAAGATTGCCCGGTATTATATGTATTTTTATGTGAAAAGACAAAAAACTGCAAAATCGCACCACGATTAAAAAAATTTTGTGATTGCGATTCTAATGAACTTGATGAGGCTTTTGATGATTCAGACTGCGAATGTCAAAATAGACCAGGAATTGATTAAATAATTACTGCTCAAATTAGTTAATAGAAAAATTAATTTTTAGAACTCAATTTTAAACTTAGAAGAATCAACTAATGAAGGATTTATTCCATTCAAATCAATAGATCTATCATATACTAAATTTGGTCTAGTAGACAATTCCTCAGAAGTCAATTTTAAAATTTCTTCGTCCACTTGATGGTGATCAACAACAATAATTGATTTTTTATTTACAATTTCAAAATCCTCGCTAAAGTATCGTACTCTTCCACAGCAATCACATTTAGAGTGCTCATGATTTTTTGTAAATTTAACTAATCCAATTATATTAATAAATTCATATCCAGTATAAATTCCTCTAACTAAAGGAACAAAAAACTCATCTGGAATAGCTATTCCCTGATCAAATTTAGCAGTATAAATAAATTCTTTTAAAAACATATTATACATTTCAATTATATCTTTTTTTTCTTTATAAATTATATTCGTATTAATTCTAATTGAATTATTCAATTTTACGAATTCAACAACATTATTTAATTTAAACAACACATCTAAATACAATTTTCTTTCTTTTGTTATTTTATAAT
>JBDTWP010000344.1:0-7803 GCA_040006615.1 Ferruginibacter sp. | reverse complement strand
TGCGTCGAGCTGGGCGACAGCTGGGTGCACCTTCGACAGTGCCTCGTCTGCGGCCATACAAGCGTCTTAAATTTTTGAACTATTTCTATATTTCTTGTCTGCATAATTTTCTCAATGGAATCTTCAAATTGTCTGGCTACATATACAAGAAATATTTTAAGATAGCGTCGCAGCATTTCTGTTCTAAACAAACAATCGCTGTCAAATTCTACAATCATTTTCTTCAAAATTTCTTTCATGTCGTTGGTTATATTATTTTGCAACGTCACACATGCAGACCTCGGTATAGATTCAATAATTGCTGATTGATACATTAAATCATCTTCCTGCTCACCGACGCAAAAAAACGATTCTGTGAAAGAAATTCTGTAGCCGAGTATAGCTCCATTTGCCTGGAACTGGCGTACCTGGTCGGGGCGTAAACATAAAATCATGTTGTCGCAGATTTCAAATTTCTCTAAATCAATTAAGCAGATTCCCTTTCCTTTTACAATATATAATACTTCAAAATGCCGCTGCCAGCCAGGTTTGGCAGCAGATTGTAAATATTCATCTTCCATACTTTCAATTGCCTGGATGTTGAGTGGAGCTTCATTACTTATAGCGTGTATCATTTGTAATTGATTTTGCAATCAACTATTTCTAAATGCGTGCCTTAAATTTTATTGCTCATAATCAGGCAGTTATAAAACATCTTGCCATTTATAATTGCGATAATTCGTAACGCTGCCATTTAAAAAAACGAAGTTTCGTAAATGAGCTTAGAGAAAATTGGATGTTGATATCCGTAGGAAATATTCATGTTCTCTTTTGATTCCTAAACATCTTATCACCTAAATAAAATAGTGATTTAAAAATAACCCCAGGTGCTTGCAAAATTATTCAGTAGATACAAAGCATCGTTTGGTCTTAAAAAATATCGTCTGCGTCAACATAGGTAATGCATACTACAAACTCCATCATTTGGCAATTGCTACAGCCCTTATCTAAATTTATTTTTGTGTAATAAAATATATTGACATAATTGTTTAAGCGAATACGCACGTATTCAATTTTAAAAAAGTGTCGGCATCTTATTAATAAAACATACATTATAATCTGGATAAAAAGTAAATCAAGTTGAGCTTGATTATTTATCCGCAAAAAAAAAATAACATGAAAAAAGTAATTCTATCTGGCATCATTTCCGTTGTCGCATTTTTAATAATGTCCTGTTCTAAAGATGATAGCAATATACCAAAGAAAACATTTGTATTGGTGCATGGTGCCTGGCAGGCGGCCTGGGTTTGGCAGGATGTAAAAGCGCAATTAGAAAGTAAAGGCCAAAAAGTGATAGTGGTTGAATTGCCTGCTCATGGCGCAGATACAACTTCGCCACTAAATGTATCTATTGATATTTATAGCGAAAAAGTTATTGCCGCTGTTAATAAAATAAAAGGCAAAATAATATTGGTTGGGCACAGCATGGGCGGGGTGGTAATAACAGCCGTGGCAGAAAAAATTCCTGCTAAAATAGAGAAGCTTGTGTACATAGGTGCATTCCTGTCTGCAAACGGGCAGTCGCTTACAGACCTTGCGCTTACAGATGCCCAGTCGCACCTAGGCCCATCCTTAATACCGGTAAATGGCGGGCTTACATTGGATATTATTCCAGATTCTATCATCAATATATTTTGCCAGGACGGTTCTGCACAAACAAAACAATTGGTGTTGAGCAAGTTTAAGCCGGAGCCTGGCATTCCTTTTCAAAATAAAGTAACAGTAACCGCAGGTGCTTTTGGTACGGTTGATAAATATTACATCAAAACTTTGCAAGACCATGCAGTAGGGCCCGACTTGCAAAGTAGAATGATAGCAGCAGCCGGTATTACAAAAGTTTATCCAATTGAAAGTGGGCATTGTCCTTTTTTATCAATGCCGGATAAGGTTACAGGAATTCTGTTAACCATCATTAAATAAGGGTTTCCAAAATTGTGTCACTTTGCCTTCTTTCAATCCATTTACAAAATAAATTATGGCACCAATAAAAAGACATATCGCCCTGCAGTCCATCAGCCACGACCATCATTTTGGATTATTGCTTTGCTGGAAAATAAAAACAGGTCTTAACAAAGGGATTGACCCTGCAAGAATAAAAAAGTTTTGCAATTTCTTTTATGAAATTCATTTGAACAATCATTTTATAGCTGAAGAGAAATATATTATTCCTGTGTTGGATAAAGACGATGAATTAATAAAACAGGCAATGAAAGAACATCATTTGTTGAGAAAATTATTTGAAGATGTACAGGTGAATATTCAAAACCTCACGCTCATAGAAAAGCACCTGGAAGAACATATACGATTTGAAGAACGGGAACTGTTTAAGATGATAGAGGATGTAGCCACAGAAGAACAACTACTGGCAATCGGCAATATTAAGCAGGAAGATGTAAAGACCATCGAAAGCTGGAAGGATGAATTTTGGGTTAAATAATTGGATTAGTTTTTAGAAAGTAAATTATTGAAATGGGAACACAAACAGCGGGTGTGGTAAAGCAAGTAGTAATCATCGGCGGTGGTTTTGCAGGAATAAACCTGGCGAAGCAACTGGCAAAAGATAAACGCTTTAATATTACGTTGGTGGATAAAAACAACTATTACTTTTTTCCACCGCTTATTTACCAGGTAGCCACGGGCTTCCTGGAGACGTCGAGTATCAGTTATCCATTTCGTAAATTATTCAGAAAATCATCAACGGTTCATTTTCGCCTGGGCAGTTTAATGAGTGTAGAAACTTCTTTAAATACCTGCCACCTGGACAGTGGAGATATTCACTACGATTACCTGGTATTTGCTACCGGTGCTGAGCCGAATTATTTCGGCAATGAAAATATAAGAAACAATGCTATACCAATGAAGACCATTAATGATGCCTTGCAGATGCGCAATGCATTATTGGAAAATCTTGAAATGGCTGCTGTTACTACTGTTGAAGCGGAGCGTAAAAAATTATTAACCATTGTAATTGCCGGTGGCGGCCCAACTGGCGTTGAAGTGGCAGGTATGCTTGCTGAACTAAGAAAGTATGTTTTAAAAAGAGATTACCCGGAGTTCTATAATGTTACAGAGGATATTTACCTGGTTGAAGGATCAAAAAGTTTGTTACTTCAAATGAGTGAGCAATCGCACAAAGATGCACAAAATGCGCTGGCCAGTTTAAATGTGAAAGTTAAATTAAACACACAGGTAAAAGATTTCGTAAATGATACTGTCTACTTATCAAACGGTGAAACCATTGAAACCAAAAACCTAATCTGGACTGCGGGTGTTCATGCTATTATGTTTGATGGCATACCATTGACAAGTATCGGTAAAGGAAAAAGAATGTTGGTAAATGCATATAATAAAGTTGAAGGAATGAATAATGTATACGCCATTGGAGATTCCTGTCTGCAAACTACTGATACAGCCTTTCCTGCAGGGCATCCACAATTAGCGCAGGTGGCAATACAGCAGGGAAAAAAGCTGGCAAAAAATTTATCTGCAACAGCAAGTGGCAAAGCCTCACAGGCTTTTACTTATTTTGACCAAGGCAATATGGCCATCATCGGCAGAAATAAGGCAGTAGTTGATTTGGCTAAACCTGCACTGCATTTCAGAGGATTTATTGCATTGTTTATGTGGTTATTTATTCACTTAATTAGTTTAATAACCTATAGAAATAAAATGCGTACACTGTACAACTGGATAATAGCTTATTTTACCAGGGATCAATCACTGAGGATGATTATACGGCCAGAGAAAAATCTGCATAAAAAATTATTGTCCTGATATTTTTATTGCTGCACTTTATTAAATGACCTGTTAAAAAAATAACAAGTCAGTCATTTTATATGAAGCCTGTTATAAAATTTTATTGATTGTATGGTTGATTAAACTATCACGCAAACATTGCTTTTACAGCATCTAACTTTGCATTGTTGTAGGGTGGATGTATTACATCAATATTTACGTCAGCGTCGCAATACAATATACTTCTCGGATTGGACAAGGAATCAAAACCGTGCTTGCCATAATACCTTCCCATACCCGATGTGCCAACTCCACCAAATGGCATTGTTTCCATCCAGCAATGAATATTGGCCTGGTTTATACAACCGCCGCCAAAGTGCATGCTGTTTAAAATATAATCAATCGTTGCCTGGTTGCGGCTAAATATATAAGCAGCTAATCCTTTAGGTTTTGTTTTAATAATGTTTACCGCTTCTTTAATATCACTGTAAACTAATATTGGTAACACCGGCCCGAAAATTTCGCCCTCCATTATTTTATCTGTCCATACTGCAGGGTAAACAAGCGTTGGTTCAATATATCGTTCGGCTTTATCAAAATGTCCACCATAAACTATTTTCTCTTTATCAGTCATATTCATTATTCTATCTACATCATGTTCCGTAATAATTTTGGAGAGATCGTTACTTTTTTGTGCATCAGCCCCGTACATTTTAATCAATGCCTTTTTACTTTCTTCCACAAAAGCATCCGCTACAGATTCGTGAACATATACATAACCAGGAGATACACACCATTGTCCTCCCAGTGCAGTAAATCCCCAGGCAATTTTTTCTGCGGCATCGGTGAGGTTAGCGGTTTCATCAACAATGGTAGCATTTTGTCCACCTAATTCAAGTAACACCGGTGTAAGGTTCTGGGCGGCAGCAATCATTATACTTTTCCCAACCGCCGGGCTTCCGGTAAAAAAAATAAAATCAAACGGTAGCAACAGTAGTTCTGTAACTGCTTCTCTATGGCCACTAAATACTGTTACCGCTTCGGGTTCAAAATACATAGGTATTAGTTCAACGAATAAAGCAGTAGTATGTACTGTGGATGCAGCAGGTTTAAGTATGCAGGTATTACCTGCTGCCAGTGCAGCGATAGCAGGTTCCAGCAACAATATAAGCGGTGAGTTAAAAGGGCTTATTATAAGTGTTACACCATAGGGCTGGCGGTGTATAAATGCTGTATGTCCAGAATCTGCAAGCACCTGCTTCAATGCACACTGTTCCGGTTTCATCCAGTTTTTTAATTCTGCTTTTGTATGAGTTATTGTACCCAGTAATCCAAGTATTTCAAATGCCTGTTCAAAATAGCAGGTCTTAAAATCTTTATTCAATGATTCGTAAAAAGCTTCTTTGTTTTCAGTTAATAGTTTTTCCAGCTTATTGAGTTGTTCAATTCGCCATTCATAAGATTTTGTAACATCGGTGAGGAAGTAATTTTTTTGCTTGTCGAAAGGTTGTTGAAAACTGTTCATTGTTTATAATTTAAGAAATTAAAAAAGCTGGGAGGAATTGATGTCAATTATTATTGAGAAACTTTTATGTAATGGAACAAAAGTAAAAATACTGTCAGGATGAAGCAATTGCTATACAGTGAATTTTGTTGGCAGCGTTACTGAAGTACATCAGCGATTGATGTGGAATCCTTAAAAAAAAGAATTATGTGCAAAGGTTATTTGGATGATGAGTGATATATGTTAGTGAGTTATCCAACTTGCACAGCAATTGTTAAGCAGGTAATAAATACAATAAAATCCTTTGTATAACTATTGTTGACCTTGCCTTTACGACAGAATTTTACAATACGATTTTAAGAAAAAGGGATTTTTTTAAACATACGACAGATATCCAGTTATTCTTACAGTCTTTTTCTGCGGGTTCAATGTGTGCGGTTGTGTTTGCCATTACGTTACATTAATTTATATCAACCTTAAAATATTCAATATGTGCCAGGCCGATAATTTGTCAATTGTAAACACCATCGTGGATCTGCAGAGCCGTGGATTTTATTATGATTTCTGCTTTGTCAACGATAAAATATTTTGTGCCCAGCAAAAACAATTTTTAAGTGAAGATGAATTTAATATCCTGGAAATGTATCGCTTTCCATGTTATGATACATTGATGCATGAGACCGTTATTTATGGCATAGAATCCTCGCAATACGTGATGAAAGGAATTTTACTGAATTCTTTCAGGGGGCATGTTGTAACGGTACCGCCCATTATTGTAACAAAGGTTAACAGTTTTTGGGCTAAACAAAAATGAGATTTTGGATAAGCTATAAAGGAATAAATAACAGTTTACTGAATGTACACGGAGATGTTAATCATTTAAAACTGCAAAAGCAGGAAAGGATCCAGGCATTTTGAGGCCGGTGAATAAAATTTATTACCATGGACAACGTATCATTTCCGACACATATCGGCGAGCCGGAGGCCCTGATTTTAAATCATCCTGATAGCCATAAAATTAGTTCCATATCCACCTAAAATGCATACAACCGAAGGAAGTTAATTTTAAACTTACAATATATGAATACGAAAAATTACGGATCACTCACAGATGCTTTGACTGATCTTAAAAAAAGAGGATATGACTCAGATTTTGAGACCCAGGCAAACTGCCTCTACTGCGGTGATTTAGACCTGCGGCTTGATCCGGAAGATTTTAAGGTTGATGAAATTTATCGGTTTAATGGAGAAGCCTGCGCCGCAAACAAGGCTTCACTCTATGCTATCACAGCAATGACGGGAGTTAAAGGAATTGTTGTTGAGGACAATGATGGAGAAGCTTGTAAAATCGTTACTCATAGCCAAACATTTCAAAACAAATTAAATATCATTATATGAACACTTGTCTTTATCAATCAACTGCTGAGGCATTACAACAATTAAAAAGCAGAGGTTGTAAATTTGAGTTTGAAAGAGAGCCTGCCCGCCTTTACTGTGCGGTTTTAAGTCTACGTCTCGATGCGGGAGAATTTATTGTTGATGAAGTGTATCGTTTTAAACACCCTTTCCAAAAAAACGATTCCCTGGTGTATGCCATTTCGTCCTCAATGGGAATTAAAGGAACTGTGAAGGATGAGTATGGATTGTATTCTAAAAATATGACCCTCGAAATGGCGAAAAAACTTTTAATGCACCTACCTGGTGAGATGATGTTCGATAAAGTAAAAGATTCACAATCGAAATGGTAGGGATTTTTGAGTCGGCACAAAAGAAAAGTATTCAACGTTTGTGAAGAGTAAATATAACGGGCGTATTCGATGTCACACTTGCAGTGCTTAATTATTTCTGGGAAAATAATAGTGGTTTATTCATCGACATTTCTTCAATGTCCAACTAACGAGCGATATCTACTTGCTCCAGTTTTTCCTTTGGCAAAATAGAAAAGAAAACTTTCAAACTCCTTTGGGATAACCGGTAATGATAGATAGAACAAACTGCAATTATCATGGTGACTAAGCCTCAATGTTATTTTGATTCCTTCTTTTTGAAAAAGTTCCTGCTTTAAATTATTAAGTTCAAAAATATCTTCATAGATAGGAGTAATCCATTTAGTTATTTTACCTGTATCAGTTTTAAAATCTACCGATTTTATTTATATTTATTCTCTCTCCAGTTTTATAAAAATTCATTTCTATAACCCATTTAGGAAATCCCGATAGGGCTTTGGAGGCCCATATTCCGATAACAATCTGGAATATGCGATCATATCAGATAAACATACAAAGATTTCATGCGTAGTTGGCGTATGAAGGATTTTAATTTTTTCTTTTAGTCTTGTCATTTTATGCAAAAAGTAAAAAATTAAGTTTATAAAACCAATTGGAGAGGCTTTTACCTTAGAATTATCTTTAGCTTCCCTTCTTTATGAGATAAGAAGGCATTACAATTGATAAGGTATTTTTCCATTATGTCAAGATCGTTATCATATACATTGCTGCTGAATTCCCATGCTCTTAATAACATTC
>JBDTWP010000343.1:0-7822 GCA_040006615.1 Ferruginibacter sp. | reverse complement strand
GGTATGAGGGTATGGCTGAGGACCTTAAAAAATCAAAGTCAACCGCTAAAAACTCAAGTTATACTACTAACTGGACCGGAACACTAGGTTTGTTTTACGAGCTTATGGAACTTAAAAGGGACAATGCGGGCGCATATAAAAACGCATTTGATATTACGCTGGCCTGGTTAAAAACATACCCGGCAAAAAATAACAAATGGGGGCCCTTTTTTGAAGATATTCCAAGATGGTCCGATACACAAATTAACGCCATAACGTATGCCAGGTATATTATGGAACATCCTGAACTGGATTCAAACTGGAAAGAAACCGCCGGCCATATTTTTAAATGGGTTTACAAAGAGCTTGGCAACAGGCAATATGCAAAATACGGAGTAACCTGTATTGACGAACAAACCGCCTACCGTGTTCCGGGAAATAGTCATTCTTCCCGCCAGGCTTGCGTTGACTTGCTGTACTGGGAGAAAACAGGTGATACGATGAATGCACGTAATGCAGTCCGGATGCTCAACTGGGCTACCTATATGGTGGATAAGGATGGAAAGAATTTCTATCCAACCAATGCCATTTGGATGACTGACGGCTATGGAGATTATGTTCGTCACTATCTTCGTGCAATGGCTTCAGCGCCGCAACTGGCTCCGGGCAACTCAGATCACCTGCTTCGTACCTCTTCCATAGTACAGAAAATAACATATCTGTCCAACCTCATCTCGTATACTGTATTTGACAAAGCTTCAGAAGAACTTTTCAGGTTAACAGCAAAACCCAAAACCGTTAATGCCAAAGGGAAAGCTTTCAAAGAAATAACCGACGGAACCCGTGAAGGCTGGACATGGCAAAGCCTGCCAAAGGGAGGTATACTCAAAATAAAACATTCCGAAGAAAATGAAATAGTGATCGTTAAATAAAACTTCCACTTTGTTTATGGCCGCCTGTGTGATTAAAATATTACTCCCCGCTGCACATACTTGTAATTCTTCGCTATTCCCACTAATTTAATTAACTTACGTCAGTTTTTATAGCTAAAGAGACCGGGCTTTTGTGCTGCGGGCGCAATGTGGCCAATTAAACCTGAAGTGATGCGTTTCATTATTTGTATCGGACTGCTTTTACAAACGACTCTTGTCTTTGCCCAAAATGCTCACTATAATTTTTCCAAGCTTGACACATATACAGGGCTTTCTAATAACCAGGTTAATGCAATATTGAAAGACCCTGATGGTTTTTTGTGGCTTGGTACCATGTCTGGCCTCAATCGTTACGACGGATATTCCTTCAAGATATATCGTAACAACCCTAACGACAGCACTTCGCTTTTTGATAATTATATTCTTTCCCTCTATGGGCTTCCCAATGGAAAAATGTGGGTTGTAACCAGGGGAAGATCCGGCGTTTATGATTCTCATACAGAAAAATTTGATCCTGATTATAATAACTACCTGAGATCCCTGCACCTGCCCGCAGGTCCAATCGCGAATATTATTAAGGGGAACAATGGCAGATACTGGTTTCTCTACGATAACCTTGACCTGTACCTGTATTCGGGTTCAGATAAAAGTGCAGTATCATTTAAACAGCATCTTAAATTAAACATTTCTGAAAAAATTGCCTCCTTTAATGAAACAAAAGATGAGAAATTGTGGATAGCATATCAAAGCGGGTTGTTACAGCAGTACGACATCAGGTCGGGTAAACTTATTTTTTCTACTCCAGCTTTGCAAAAATTGAGTAAGGGGAGCAATGCTTATAATCTTTTCATCGACGCGGATGGCGATCTTTGGATATGGGGGCTTAATCAAGGTTGTTTTCTTTTTCATTCGCGGGACAATTTAATTAAACAGTTTAATGAAAATACATCTCCTTCAAAACTAAACACGAACCTTGTAAGTCAAATCGTCCAGGATAACAATGGTTTGATCTGGGTAGCAACGGACCATGGCGGTGTAAACCTGATTGATAAAAAAACCAATTTCAATATCAACTACCTCTTAAACGATCCCAAGGATTCAAGAAGTCTTAGTCAAAACAGCATAACTGCAACATATATAGATGACAATGGAATCATCTGGCTGGGAACCTATAAACAGGGAGTTAATTTTTTAAATAGTAACATAGTATTATTTCCACATTACCATCACCAGGAATCGATCGCAACGAGCCTTCCGTACGATGATGTTAACCGGTTTGTGGAAGATAAATCAGGGAATATCTGGATAGGAACCAATGGCGGAGGACTGATTTATTTCGACAGGAAGAACAATAGATTTAAACAATATCTGCACGATCCAAACAACAACAACAGTTTAAGCAGTAATGTGATTGTAAGCTTGTGGATTGATCATGAGGAAAAACTTTGGATCGGAACTTATTTCGGTGGTCTCAATAGTTTTGATGGAAAGAAGGTTATCCGCTACAAACATAATGATCAGGACTCTTCAAGCCTCGCCAGCGATAATGTATGGGAAATATTTGAAGACAGGGAACAGAATTTGTGGATAGGTACCCTGGGCGGGGGGTTGGATCTTTTTGATCGCAAGTCCAATCGCTTTCAACTTTATCAGTATAAACCAGGAGTGCAAAGCATTGTTCCTCTTAATTATATTTCCGGATTGCTACAGGACAAAAAAGGGAATTTATGGATCGGGACGGTTTTTGGAATTGCTGTTCTTGAAAAGAATAAAACCACTGCAGATTTTTATCAACAGACGAATGAAAAAAACAGTTTGAGCAATAATACCGTTGGATGTTTTTTGGAAGATAGCAAAGGAAGAATCTGGGTGGGCACCCGTGAGGGATTGAACCTTTTTAATGAGCAAACAAAAAACTTTCAAAGATTTACTACGTCCGATGGCCTGCCTGATAATACAATTTTGAACATTCTTGAGGACGATCGTCAAACACTCTGGATTTCAACACCCAGTGGATTGTGCAATGCTATCCCGGAACAAAAAGAAAATGGAATTGGCTTCTCCATCATTAATTATGATGAGATGAATAACCTCCAGAGCCGCGAATTCAACGATAACGCGGCACTCAAAACCCGGGCAGGTGAATTGATTTTTGGTGGCCCTTCCGGGTTTAACATCATTAATCCCGCTGCTATTCAAAAGCCCGTTCAACATCCCAAAATTGTTTTCACCAACCTGCAGATATTAAATGAAAATGTTGAGCCGGGTAAATTAATCAACAACCGCGTGGTGTTGCAACAATCTTTAACACAACTTAACAGCATTGACCTCAAGTATAAAGAAAATGTTTTCACCATTGAGTTTGCTTCACTTGATTTTGCCCACAGCAACCGTGATAAATATGCCTATAAACTGGATGGATTTAATGCTGACTGGTTATATACCGATGGCAAGTTGAGAAGAGCCACTTACACCAATCTGGACCCCAGCCATTATATTTTGAAAGTAAAAGTTCTAAAAAATAATGGATCCTGGAGTGAAGAAAAAGCGCTTCACATAAATATTGCTCCTCCTTTTTGGCGAAGTACTGTTGCCTATATTTTGTATACACTCCTGGTAGCAGGCTTGCTTTACCTTATCCGACGCATTACACTGGAGCGGATGAGGATGCGCTTTGAAGTGCAGCAACAACGGAGGGAAGCAGAAAGGGCTCATTTACTTGATCAGCTAAAGACCAAATTCTTTACCAATGTAAGTCATGAATTCCGGACGCCTTTAACCCTGATTATTTCTCCGTTAGAAAGAATCCTTAAACAACTCAATGATGATGAACTGAAAGGGCAATTAAATCTTGTGCAACGTAACGCAAAACGTTTATTGAACCTGGTAAACCAGCTGCTGGATTTCAGAAAAATAGAGGTACAGGAAATGAAATTGCATCCATCAATAGGCGACATTATCGCCTTTAGCAAGGATATAAGCAACTCTTTTTTGGATATAGTTGAAAAGAAAAAAATCCAGTTTTCGTTCACATCAAATATTGACAGTCTTGAAATTTATTTTGATAAGGATAAGATTGAAAAGATTTTCTTCAACCTGCTGTCCAACGCATTTAAATATACCCCTGATAATGAGGAGGTCAGCGTTAACCTGGTATATAGTGACCCGGTAAATAATGAAAGCGATGGTACCCTTTCTATTGAAATAAAAGATACCGGCATCGGAATCCCCGCAGACAAACATGAAAAAATCTTTGAACGTTTTTTCCAAACGGACGTTCCTGAAAGCATGGTTAACCAGGGAACCGGTATTGGCCTGGCCATTACAAAAGAATTTGTAAAACTTCACAATGGTATCATAACTGTAAAGAGCGAACCCGAAAAAGGGACTTGCTTCACTGTTTTACTTCCGGCAAGAAAAATCTATGATCCTTTAACAAGGGCCGAAACCAGTCCAACATCCACAGATAATGCGGATCCAATAATTTTTGAAGAGAGTCAAAAGAGCAGCAAGAAAACAACAATATTAATTGTAGAGGATAACGAAGACCTGCGCTTTTATTTAAAAGACAACCTGAAAGGGCAATATCATGTTGAGGAAGCGACCAATGGTAAAGAAGGTTGGGAAAAAGCAAGGCTGTTAAATCCTCAACTTGTTGTGAGCGACATTATGATGCCTTTAATGGATGGAGTTGAAATGGCAAGAAAAATTAAAACCGAGACCCTGACGGCCCATATCCCCATTATACTTTTATCAGCCATGGGAAGCGAGGAAAAACAACTGGAGGGTTTAAAGGCCGGTGTGAATGATTACATCACCAAACCTTTCACTTTTGAAATCCTTGCTTCAAAAATAAGGAACCTGGTAGCGCAGCAAAAATTATTACAGAAAAGGTTTCAGACGCAGATTGAGGTCAATCCAAGTGAAGTGACAATTACCCCTGTCGATGAAAAATTTCTGAAGCAGGCTTTGGAAATTGTGGAGAAGCACATGGATGAACCCGGGTTTTCCGTAGAGGATTTCAGCCGTGAAATGTTCATGAACCGCGTTACCCTGTATAGAAAAATTCTTTCGATCACTGGTAAAACGCCAATAGAATTCATTCGTACCATACGTATGAAAAGGGCTGCCCGGTTGCTGGAAAAGAGTGGATTGTCCATTGCCGAAATTGCCTACGAAGTAGGTTTCAATAACCCCAAGAACTTCAGTAAATCTTTTAAAGAAGAATTTCATGTAACTCCGTCACAATATCTCGCCAGGAAAAAAGAAAAAGATACCTAAAAGTCGCCTTTCTAAGAAGCTGTCTAAAAATAGAATTTGTGAATGCCATGTTGCGGTGGGTGAGGACACCAACCGCGGCGGCAGCCATGGCCGGTATCCCACCGGCCACTCTAAGCCACTATATGAAATTCCGGAAATCATTTTTAGACAACTTCAAAGCAAAACTTAATAAAAATCAGCCGTTTGTAACATTTGGTGCCGTAAAATGCAACATTCGGGAACCCTGTTTGAAAGTAACTGGTAGTAGTTTTACAGCAATGAATTAAATGAAAAATTGCTGATTATGAAAATTCGACTGCTAACGCTAACCTCTCCGGATTATTACTCATTTATTGTCTTCCTGACAGAACTGCTATCATTTACCCACACAAAGGGTGCCCCTGCTGGTTTTACTAACTATGGCGGTACAATTAGAGCTTCCCATGAAAACATGCCCTTATTTTTAAAAATGGATTTAATCTGTCCTTCCTTTCCCGCACTGCAATATACTTCTGAAACGATTACCGGAAAAGTTCCCAAAACTCATTATCTACTCAAATTAAATGTATAAATATGAAATCATCTAAAACGACTCGTTTGCGATTATTGCTGCCAGGGATATGCTTACTGCTCCTCGCAGGCAACGATGCATTTGCGCAAACAAAGGTTGGTGGTAAGATCATCAATGAACGAACAATGGCTCCAACACCTTCTGCTACTGTTACAGTCAAAAACTCCAACCGCTCCACGGTTGCTGATGAAGCAGGAATGTTCACGATCGGTGCTTCCACCGGCGATGTGCTGGTAATCACTATGGTAGGGTATCTGAAAAAAGAATTAGTTGTCGGTAAAAACAACGTCAACATCCAGGTAAAACTGGCTGAAATCAGTTCCGATTTAGATGACGTAGTAGTAATTGGTTATGGAAGAGCTAGAAGAAAGGATCTTACAGGTGGGATATCCTCTGTTTCTGGTGCAGAGCTTCGAAGAACTCAGCCAACTACTTTCGATCAGGCCCTGCAGGGAAAGGTTGCAGGAGTTATGGTGCAACAAATATCCGGGCAACCTGGTGGCGGTGTATCCATTCAAATACATGGAATATCTTCTATTAGTAGCTCAAATTCGCCATTGTATGTTATTGATGGTGTTATTATTCCGCCAACAAACAACCCTGGAAATGGCTCTAACCCCCTAAACTCCATTAACCCTTCAGAAATAGAATCAGTAGACGTATTAAAAGATGCCTCTGCAACTGCCATTTATGGCTCGCAGGCAACTAATGGCGTTATTGTTATTACTACCAAAAGAGGCAGCGTATCCCCTCCTCAAATATCGTATGAAGGATATTATGGGTCTCAGCAGATACCTAAAAGGCTTCCAACTGTTAATTTGCAGCAACTTGCAACATTTCTTAACGAAAGGGCTGCTGTGTGGCAATTTGATGCCAGGCCTGAATTTGCCAACCCAAAATATTTGGGAACAGGCACCAATTGGCAGGATGAATTATTCCGCAAAGCACCCATGCAAAATCATTCACTTACAATAAACGGCGGTGATGTTAGAACTCAATACTTATTTTCCTTAGGATATTTTGACCAGGATGGTATTGCGCTTGGCTCTAAATTTAAGCGATATTCTGTGCGGTTGAATTTAGATAATAAAACAACCAATTGGTTGAAAATAGGAACCAGTCTTCAATTAGCGAATGTTGTTGAAAATGTAGTTTCAGGTGGTACTTCTTCTTCAGGTGTAATTAGAGATGCGTTGAGTTTAACCGCCGATATTCCTGTAAAAAATAATGATGGTACCTGGGGGGGCGTTACGAATACTTCCGGATGGGTTCAGCCGGTGGCAAACCCGGTTGCATCGGCTCTTATTAATAAAAATATGAATTACAGGTATCAGCTGTTTGGTAACGCATATGCCGAAGTAAACTTTACCAAAGAGTTATCGTTGAGAAATGAGGTTTCCGGCAATTTTGATTTTTCCAGGAATGAACAATTCAGGCCTCAAACTACCTATGGTAAATACACTACCCCTGACCCAACCATGTCTTCGTATAGTTCCGGACAAGACTTTTATACCGTAGTAAGAAATTATATTACTTATAATAAGAACTTAGGTAATAAAAACAATTTGAATGTATTTGTCGGGCACGAAGCTAATTTGAGTAAATCTTCAAATGTTTCTGCAAGCCGGTCAGATTTTCCTTCTAATAATGTGCAATCTATTTCCAGCGGCGACCCTTCTACTGCAAAAAACGGTGGCAATTATGGCCAGGGTGGTTCAGAATCTTATTTTGGACGTGTTAACTATAATTGGTTAGACAAATACTTGTTTACATTAAACCTGCGTAACGATGGGTCCGATAAATTTCCAGCGGATGATCGTTGGGCATTTTCGTATTCTGGTGCATTTGCATGGAAATTGAATAACGAGAAGTTTTTAGAAAATGTAATAGCCATTAATGAATTAAAGTTGCGCCTTGGTTATGGTTTAACTAATAATCAAAATATCCCAAGCAATACTTGGATAACACAGCTTGCTTCAGTTGCTAATGGTTTGTCTGGTACAGCACAGTTTCAATCTAATTTGGCCAATCCCAATGTAAAATGGGAACAAACGAAAAATGGCAATATTGGATTAGATGG
>JBDTWP010000342.1:0-7829 GCA_040006615.1 Ferruginibacter sp. | reverse complement strand
TAAACCACTTCCAACCAATGGGGTGTATACTGCTTTTGTTGCGCCACCGGAGCAGGATGAAGTTGTAATACACCCCGGTAAATTGTATTCGGTTTCTGTACAATGATTTTTTGTACATTTATTAATTAAAATTATCTGGATACATATTCCACACTGGTTCGTATGTTCGAAGAAATCGGAATGCCCTGGATTCTTTTGATTAACAAACCAACGGTAGTTTTTGCAAAAAGATCTTTAAAGGAAGAGGAGGGATTAAACAAAGTCGCGTTTTATAAAAAGGTATTTAAATAGGATCAATTGATAATCTGACATTTTAAATCACATGCATATGAAAAGAATTTTCTTATTATTGATACTCTGCCCGGTTGTATCCACCAGTATTGCCCAAAGTGGGGTGCCCGTACCGGAAGTGCAAATAAAATCGGCTCTATTGGCTGCTCCGGCCGATAAAAAGGACAACGCAACCGTTTATGGTTATTCAGCTAATAAAGAGTTTATACTGTTAAGAAAGGGCAGCAATGAACTTATTTGCCTGGCTGATGATCCTAAGCAGGCTGAATTCTCCGTGGCCTGCTATCACCGGGATTTGGACCCTTTTATGCAGCGGGGCCGTGATCTCAGAAAACTGGGAAAATCTACAAAGGAAATATTCGACACCAGGGAAAAAGAAGTCAAAGCTGGTAAACTTATCATGCCCAAACAACCGGCCACCCTATTTGTCTATACAGCTACAGATAAAAATTATGATCATACTACAGGTGAGGTAAAAGACGGTTATTTGCGTTACGTAATTTATATCCCTTATGCCACTTCCGAAAGTACCGGGTTACCCCTGAAACCGGAAGGACCATCAATGCCCTGGATCATGAACCCGGGAACCCACGGTGCGCATATAATGATCAGTCCGCCGATGAACAATTCACCTAAAAAATAAGCCTGAGCTTCCTAACCCTTTCCAGATTTTTAATTTTTAATTCTAAATTCTCAAATGACAAAATGGGTACATAAAAAAAACAACCTTGTATTGGTATTTTTTGGGATTGTATTAATGACTTCTGCTGGCTGTAATATCGGCAGCTCTGATGGAAAATATCTCACCATTAAGAAAGGTGCGCATATTATTCTAATTGGCAATAACCTGGGCTCCCGGATGATGAACTTTGGTTATTTTGAAACGGAGTTGCAGCTCCGTTATCCCGACAGTTTGTTGTATATCCGCAATATGTGCGATGGCGGAAATACACCCGGTTTCAGGCCTCATTCCGGCCGAAATACGCCATGGGCATTTCCGGGAGCTGAAAAATTTCAGAGCGAACTGGCTAAAAGTCCACACAGCGAAGGTTTTTATGAATCACCGGATCAATGGATTACCCGTCATAAGAGTGATATAATTATAGCATTCTTTGGATACAATGAATCATTCCAGGGAGAAGCCGGGCTGGAAAACTACAAAGCCGAGCTGGATTCTTTTATCAAACACACTTTACAGCAAAAATATAATGGCATTTCAATACCCCAACTGGCCATCGTGTCACCAATCGCATTTGAGGACCTTTCAAAGAAATTGGATCTGCCGGATGGTAAGATAGAAAATAAGAACCTGCAGCTTTATGCGGATGCGATGAAAGAAGTGTCAGCAAATAATAAGGTACATTTTATTGATGCCTTTTCACCCACAAAAGACTGGTACGATAAAACTTCAACAACGCTCACAATTGATGGTTCGCAACTATCTGATACAGGTTATGCAAAATTTGCAACTTTTCTGGCTGACGAGACATTTGGAAAGGCTGATGCAAAAGCAGAAGCACATCGGGCATTGGTTCACGACGCGGTGTTAGAAAAGAACTGGATGTGGCACAATGATTATAAAATCCCCAATGGAGTGCATGTTTATGGCCGTCGCTACGATCCATTCGGGCCGGATAACTATCCGGCGGAACTGGCCAAGATCCGGGAAATGTCATTGGTAAGGGATGAAGCCATCTGGAAGGCAGTTAAAGGAGAAAAAATGGATTTGGATGCTGCAGATAAAAAGACTAGTCCGCTGCCCGTGGTACAGACCAATTATAAGCCGAGTCCAAAAAACGGGAACCTGGCATATCTTTACGGGGAGGAAGCTTTGGCAAAATTTAAAATGGCACCGGGGTATAAAATTGAACTTTTCGCATCTGAAAAAGAGTTTCCCGATTTAGCCAAGCCGGTTCAGATTTCCTTTGATAATAAAGGGCGGCTATGGGTGGCTGTTATGCCAACCTATCCCCATTGGAGGCCCGGTGATCCGAAGCCCAACGACAAATTAATTATCCTGGAAGATACCAATGCAGATGGTAAGGCTGATAAAGAAACCGTTTTTGCAGATGGCTTGCAACTGCCGCTTGGTTTTGAGTTTGCGCCGGAAGGCGTATATCTTTCCCAGGGCACCAACTTTGTTCTTCTAAGGGATACCAATGGAGATGACAAGGCGGATACAAAAGAAATTCTTTTGAGTGGGTTTGATGATCACGATACCCATCATGCCCACCATGCTTATACAGCCGATCCTTCCGGCGCGATTTACATGGGTCAGGGTGTTTTCCTGTTAAACGATATTGAAACTTCCTATGGGCCTGTACGTGGAACGAATGGTGGTTTTTTCCGGTACGATCTCAACAGGCATAAGCTGGATCGCATCGCGCAATTGTTCATTCCCAATCCGTGGGGCATTGCATTTGATGAATGGGGGCAGGTGTTCTATGCAGAAACTTCGGGTCCGGATGTAAGCTGGATGATGCCGGGAACTGTCAAACCAAGGTATGGTATATCCACCCCGAGATCTGCCAGCCTGATTGAGGAAGCACACCGGGTGCGGCCGACCTCCGGGCTGGAATTTGTTTCCAGCCGGCACTTTCCCGATGATGTTCAGGGCGACATGCTGCTCAATAATACCATTGGTTTTTTGGGTACCAAACAGCACACCCTCACCGATGATGGGACCGGCTATAAAAGTCATCATCGGCAAGACCTGTTGCAATCGTCTGATTTGAATTTTCGCCCGGTGGACCTGGAGTTCGCACCAGACGGGTCGCTCTACGTGGCGGATTGGCACAATGTACTGATAGGCCATATGCAACACAATGCAAGGGATCCCTTACGGGACCATGTGCACGGGCGCATTTACCGGGTTACCTATCCTTCCAGGCCATTGGTAGTTCCCGCCCGGGTAGCCGGTGCTGGTATCAATGAGTTGTTGGATAACCTGAAGCTTCCTGAATACAGGACCCGCTACCGCAGCCGCCGTGAAATCCGCGCACACCAGGCGTCGGAAGTACTGCCGGTGCTGAAAAAATGGATAGATGATCTTGATAAAACATCTGCAAATTATGAGCACAACCTGTTGGAAGCCTTATGGGTGAGCTGGGGACTCGACAAGGTGGATCAAAACCTTCTTCGCCGCTTGCTGCACGCCAAAGATTACCGGGTTAGGTCGGCGGCAGTGGAAGTGGTGCGTTTTAACGGGCACCAGTTGGCAGACCAGGCAAATTTACTATTGGACGCAGCAAAAGATGACAATGGCCGTGTAAGACTTGAGTCGATCGTTGCCGCTTCCTGGCTGGATAAGGAAAAAGGGTTGCCAATTGTGACAGAAGCCGGCAGGAAACCCCTGGATCCGTGGATGTCAGATGCCTACGAAACATCTGTGGCACATCTTAACGGGCATGCAGCCGTTGGCAAAAAAGAAGAAATCTTCGACGATAAACCTGGTGGAATTAAAGGTGCTGTACTGCTTGCCGGCAAAGAAATTTATGCGAGAGACGGGTATTGCATAACCTGCCACCAGGCCGATGGAAAAGGATTGGAAGCATCAGGGTACCCGCCGCTTACAGGTTCTAAATGGGTGGTTGGTAATGAGGAACGCCTAATTAAACTGGTTTTAAGAGGGCTTTATGGTCCCATTGAAATAAATGGGAAAAAATATCCCGGGCAAGTGCCGATGACACCCTTTGGCGGTATGCTGAAAGATGAAGAAGTATCCGCCATACTTACCTATGTGCGTAATTCTTTTGGAAATAGTGCTTCCCCGGTTTTTCCTGAAAAAGTTAAAGAAGTAAGGGAGGCCATTAAAACTAAAGTTGGATTTTATACACCGGAAGAGTTGCTTAAACAACATCCGCTTGAAAAATAGATAATTTTTTTTAACTTATTGCCAAAATTATAACAGCCATATTTTTCCATGAAAAAACTAATATTATTAAAGCAAATTTTTTTCCTTTTTGTTCTTACCAACTTTTTTGGTTTCCGGTACGCACAAAGAATGGATAGTAAGGAGGTTAAAAAGCCATTCATTGTGTTTGTTACCGGCGATCATGAATACGGTAGTGAAGAAACCCTGCCGCTTATTGCAGCCGAATTGGAAAAAAACTATGGGTTTCGTACCAAAGTCCTTAAAGCCTTTCCGGATCAGAATTCCGAGGAAAACATCCCGGGATTAGAGGCGTTAAAGGAAGCAGACCTGGCGGTATTTTTTCTCCGCTGGCGCAGGCTGCCTGCCAACCAGGTTCAATACATTGAAGAATATTTAAAAACAGGCAGGCCGCTTGTCGGGTTTCGCACCACAACACACGCTTTTAATTACCCGGCAGGTCATCCGCTGGAAAAGTGGAATGCCTTTGGCGAACTGGCTTTTAATTCACCACCGGGTTGGGGAGGCAAAGCCAATCATAAACATTATGGGCATCAGTCCTCCACTGATGTATCCATCATTCCGGCAGAAGCAAAGAATCCAATTCTTACCGGCGTCGGAAACAATTTTCATGCAAGTTCCTGGTTGTACCAGGTGCTGCCTGGCTATCCGTCCAAGGGTTCCATCGCTTTGCTGATGGGACATTCCGTTAATCCCGACAGCCCTGACGCTTATGATAACCCGGTAGCCTGGACTGGAATAAATTCCTATGGAGCCAAATTTTTTATGACCACGCTGGGCCACCCCAAAGATTTTAGCGTGGAGCCCTTTCAACATCTCATAATCAATGCGATTCACTGGGCGGCAGGTAAGCCCGTCCCCAAAAAATGGGCAGGTAAAATAGCAATTGATGTACCCTACCGGTAATCAGGATTACAACATCATTCAATCATTAAAAAATGAATAAAATAGGATTTAATACCCTGGTATGGTCGGCCTCCGTGTCTGATGAATTATTTCCTGTACTGGATAGATTAAAGCAGATCGGCTATGACGGTGTCGAATGCCTGATAGGCTCACCTGATGAAAAAGCCTACCTGCGTTTTGGGGATCACGCTGCCAATATAGGCCTGGAGACAACGGCTGTTTTCGTAGTAGGTAAGGAAGAAAACCCCGTAAGTGCTGACGCTGCAATAAGAGCCAAAAGCCTTGAACGGATAAAATGGGCCATTGATCGTGCCTATGCTTTGCACGCAACTATAATTGCCGGGCCGTTTCATTCAGCTCATGGCATCTTTGCGCAGCATCCTCCGCTTGACGAGGAATACACATGGAGCGCCGAAGTACTAAGTGCTGCGGGCGACTATGCCACCCAGGCAGGAATTACACTGGCACTGGAAGCGGTGAATCGTTTTGAATGTTATTTATGCAACACGATGGAACAATTGTCAAGGTTGGTACACACCATAGCACATCCCAATGTAAAAGCCATGTACGATACGCACCACGCCAATATTGAAGAGAAAAAAAACAGGGAGGCTATTATTACCATCGCTCCATTGCTTGCGCATGTTCACATTAGTGAAAACGACCGGGGAACTCCCGGTGACGGACACGTGCTATGGGAAGAAACTTTTTCGGCACTGGCGCACATAAATTATAAAGGCTGGCTTACAGTTGAAGCATTTTCCCGGAATGACCCGGCTTTCGCAAATGCCATTAATGTGTGGCGGGAATATTCAAAGCCCTGGGACATAGCCATCAATGGATTGTCCTTTATACGACAGCAATGTTTGAAACAAGGCCTGTAATTATAACCCGGCAACTCCGGTTGTGTTCTGACAATAATTAAACTTCACCTGCATGAAAATAAGATTAATCTTTCTAATTGCGGCAACTACATTTTTATCATCCTGCGGTGAGGCCCAGGTGCCAAATGATAAATCAACATTTAAAATTATAGGGTATTATTCATTAAAATCCATAATGGCAAATGTACAGACAGACGTTCCTTTTAATAAGCTAACTCATATAAATTGTTGGTTTCTTAATCCTGATTCACTCGGTAATTTTACCGAAGAATTCACTGCTCTTGAACCTTTTATCAATGAAGCGCATACTAAAAATGTGAAAGTACTGGCTTCAATCGGGGGAGGATCACGGCATCCATATTATCATACTCTTTTAAAAGAAGATAACAGGACCATGTTCATTAATAACCTGGTTTCAGTAGTTCTCAAATACAACCTCGATGGAATAGATGTTGATTTGGAAGGTAGCGATATTGATGAGAATTACGAAAATTTTGCAATAGATTTAGCCCGTGCATTAAGATCCCGGAATAAGATGATTACGGCCGCCATTGCTGTTTATTATAAAGATGCACTAACTGATAAAGCCCTTGCCCAATATGATTTTGTGAATATTATGAGTTATGACCGCACAGGCCCATGGAGGCCGGATAAACCCGGGCCGCACTCCACCTATGACCATGCAGTGGAAGACCTGGAATATTTTGGAACAACCAGATCCATACCAAAGGAAAGAATGGTACTTGGCGTGCCTTTCTATGGATATGGATTCGGTCCTGAACTCACTTCGCCAATCATAAGCATGAATTATGCACAAATATTGACGGACTTTCCCAGGGCTGAATTCTTTGATGAATTTATTATGCCCGACGGGAAAATCCTGTATTACAATGGAATTAATACTATTAAAAAGAAAACGGATTTGGCCAAAAAGCAGGCTTCCGGTATAATGATCTGGGAATTGCAGGGAGATGCAGGCGGTGCGCAGTCATTGCTGCAGGCTATTAACGAGGTTGCTCATGGAAATTAGACCTGGTGGAATGTTAAGTATAAAATGACTCAATGTTGGCAAGACGAGTTTTATGCACGAACTACACGAATTATCAATAAGCCCCTGTATTTATTCGTGTAATTCGTGCCTTATAATTCGTGTTATAAATTAAATAGTACGCCAATTTACATTTAACACAGCACTAGTTTTCCGGTCAATATTGTCAACCCTGTTCAATTAGAGCAAAAGCAACAAGATACCCTGCCGGATTATTTTTATCACCACCAACAGATAGTGCAATATATTGTTTCCCCTCAATCAAATAGGTACAGGGTGTCGAGGAACCAATTCCCGGAAGGATTGTCTCCCATAACAATTTGCCTGTTGTTTTATCATAAGCAAAGAATTTTTTATCCCTGGTGCCTCCTATAAATACGAGACCCCCTGCTGTTACCATCGGGCCAGGGGAACTCCATAAACCCGTTATTTCTGCACCTTTCTTTTGCAGCACTGCATCATTTCCAACAGGAATTTTCCATTCATATTCACCTGTATTAAGATTAATGGCATTCAGCATCCCCCAGGGAGGTTTGATAGCGGGATGGCCATTCGCATCAGTAAACTGAGCATATGCGTTTAAATTGAGATAGTTGTAAGCAGTATCATTTTTCCTGCTTTCGTTTTCTACCTCTTTATGAGATGAAATGTTATTTTGAATCTCCATTATTGCTTCTTCCTTTGACAATAACTTCTTTTTCCCGGTGCCGGATAAAAAGGCAATAATTGCTTCTTCCTTTCCCTTTATAATACCTGAAAATGCCGGCATCTTACTGCCACCTTCATTTATTTTTTTCAACATGGCTTC
>JBDTWP010000341.1:0-7831 GCA_040006615.1 Ferruginibacter sp. | reverse complement strand
TGGGCAGGAAGTGGCTTTTTTTTTGATAAATTACCCTGTTTTTTGAATAATTCCTTAAAAAATAAGTATTTATAGTAATACGATGTCTGATTGTTACTAATACTAAGATACAATTTTTATAAGGCAATTACAATGGATATTTTCAATTTATCCGGCAAACCTGCTAATGTTATCTGTTAGAAACGGAACGGCAAAAATTGTGCCCGGAGCGCTTCGGAAGGGGTTAAAATGTAGGAGGCAAGCAAAAGAGCATACAAATTATTTAATTATATAACTCACCTTTTTAAAAATAGTGCTTCCTCATTTGGAAAAAATTAAGTCCGGTTACAAAAGAATTCAGTTACCAAAATTAAAAATGACTCGTTTTCCTGCAGACACCAGAAAAGGTTTTTTGCGAGAGGAGGACTAAAAGATCACACTAATTCAATCACGGTAATCTCGGGTAATATCCCCACCCTGCCCGGGTACCCGATAAAGCCAAACCCGCGATTCACATATAACTTCTGTTTTACATCTTCATAAAGACCGGCCCATTGTTTATATACATATTGAACAGGACTCCATTTAAAACCCGGTATTTCAATACCAAATTGCATTCCGTGCGTATGACCGCTCAACATCAGATCCACATCCGCATATTTAATTTTTACTTCAGCATCCCAATGACTTGGATCATGACTCATTAATATTTTAAAGGGGTATTTTTCCGTGCCGGGATGAGCAAGGTCCATTCGACCATGCTTAGGGAAGTTGGCCTTGGCACTCCAGTTCTCAATGCCGAGCAAAGCAATCTGGTCCCCGTTTTTTTCCAATACCACATGTTCATTCATTAATAATTTCCAGCCCATTGACGCATGTATATCTTTAAGATTTTCTAAATTTCGAACTTTACTTATCCCATCAGCAGGCCAGCGTACATAGTCTCCATAATCATGATTGCCAAGAGTAGAATAAACTCCCATCGGTGCTTTCAACTGGTTGAATACATCGAGGTAGTTATCCATTTCAGTAGCTTTATCATTTACCAGGTCGCCGGTAAAAAGTATGATGTCCGCGTTTTCCCTGAGAATTTCCTGTACACCGTGATGTACCGCTTTTTTATCTGTAAAACTTCCGCTATGTATATCACTTATGTGCAGGATCTTCAGGCCCTTAAAGCCCCCGGGCAAATTATCAAAAGATAGTTGCACCCGTTTAATATCATAGTTATATTTATTACCAAAGCCGTAGATCAAACTACCAAATAAAGTACCACCAACTGCCAAACCAAACCAGCTTAAAAAAACAGAGCGTGTAATCCCGTCTCCGTTAATAGCCTCCCCTTCTGTATTGCTATATAATAATTTTCCTGCCACCCATTGTATTGCCCTTCGAATATCATCTATCAAAATAAAAATAATGGTGGTAAGTTTTGCGAGGAATAATCCGATAATAATAGCGAATAAATAGGTTCTTACTTTTCGGGGTAAAAAATACTGGTCGGTAAAAGCAAATAATAAGAACCCGACAACGGCCAATGCAGAAATTACCCAGTAGACGCTGTAAATGACCGCCCTTGTTTTAGGCGAGGCCGACTGGCTAACAGCTTTGATGGCCTGGAAAACATAGGTATCCAACAACAGCATCACCGCCACAAATATAAATGCACCAAAAGGAGAACGCATGAGAAAAGTTTTTAGTTTTCTGTTTTCTGTTTTCTGTTTTCTGTTTTCTGTTTTCTGTTTTCTGTTTTCTGTTTTTTAAGGTCGAAGTCTATTAGTTAATGTTAGACAATCTTTTGTCTATTGCCTATTGCCCATTGCCTATTGCTTTTTGCCTATTGCTTATTCCTTCCTTCCCCCTGTCCATTTAATAAATTCATCCAATTGCTGATTGATCGCTTTCAATGTATTCTCATCCGTGAAATGACCCTCGTCATCCATCATTTTATCCACGGAAGAAATAGGTAACTGGTTGTGGTGCACCATAACTTTTACATAATTTAAAACACTGGCCAGGTGATCCATGCCCCTTAAATTACCGGCCCTTCCTGTTGAAATTCCCGTGAGCATTGCTTTCTTATGCCACCATAATGCATGCGTTTTACCAGTATCAAACAACATTTTCAACGCACCGGGAAAGCTCCCGTTGTACTCGGGAGAAATAAAAATATAATTATTGCTGGGAATGATCAATTCATTTTCAATCTTTTCAAAATCAGCATCCCTGGTTAGCAGGTTTAAGCCCTCTAAGGAAAGTAAAACAGCGTCGATGGATTTTTCCTTTAATAAACGTTGGTATTCTTTAGCTACCTTCAATGTAATACTACCCACCCTGTTTGTTCCCGATATTATTAAATACATATTTAAATTTTATTCAATTATTTATCTCTTTAACAATTAGGAAGAAGAATATTATCAAATTTATGCCGATTAGCTAAATTTGTCAGGCTGTCATCTATATGACGTTTAACAGGAGCAAATGTTTTAGATCGGGGATAAAGATAGGCGATTTAGATTTGAAGTTTTGGTTCCAGGTCAGAAGCCGGGATCCCGTTTTACCCGATTTGTGGATTATAGTTGAATTTCAAACAGTACCTTTGCCGTCGCTGTGATCAAAATCTTTAGAACTCATTGAAAATAAGACAGCAAATTGACACAAATACTAAATAAAACTAAATAATTCACCCTGGGGGAAGAAGTATGGCAAGAATAATAGGTATAGCAAACCAGAAAGGTGGAGTGGGAAAAACAACTACGGCAATTAATCTAGCGGCCAGTTTGGCCGTACTGGAATACAAAACTTTATTGGTAGACGCCGACCCGCAGGCAAACAGCACAACAGGAGTAGGATTTGATTTACACAATGTAACTCAGAGTTTATATGACTGTATGGTAAATGAAGCGAGCGCAAGGGACGTACTGTTAAAGACAGATGTTCCTAACCTGCAACTGATTCCTTCCCATATTGACCTTGTAGGAGCCGAAATTGAAATGATCAATTATCCCAACAGGGAAGGTGTATTAAAGAAAATACTGGATCCAATCAGGGATGATTATGACTTTATTGTGATTGATTGCTCTCCCTCCCTGGGTTTGATAACTGTAAATGCGCTGGTTGCATCTGATAGTGTAGTAGTACCCGTACAAACAGAATTTTTTGCGTTGGAAGGCCTTGGCAAATTATTAAATACCATCAAGATCGTTCAAAACAGGCTGAATCCGCAACTACAGATCGAAGGTATTTTAATGACCATGTATGACGGACGCTTGCGTTTATGCAACCAGGTGGTAGCGGAAGTAAGGAGGCATTTTGAAGAAATGGTTTTTAACAGTATCATTCACCGGAACACAAGATTGAGTGAGGCGCCGAGTTTTGGTAAGCCCGTAATTTTGTACGATGCAGAGAGTAAAGGATCTATCAATTACCTGAACCTGGCTAAGGAAATTCTACAGAAAAATAATATGACGAAGATCAGGCAGGAAGACAGGATAATACAATGAGTGATGAGTAATAAGTGATGAGTGATAGCTGCAGCTCTATAAATCGATAAGATCCTGCACTAACACGGACCGATCCCAATCACGCATTCCTTATCTCCCATCTACTCCTCACTCATTACCCATCAATAATTACTCATTACTCATTACTCATTTATGAACCCTCCAAATAAAAAAGACGCGCTCGGAAAAGGCATCCGCAGTTTATTACAAAATATGGATGCAGACCTGAAAAATACTGCAGGCAGTTTAAAAACCGATTTGGTAGAAAAAACTACTGCTGCCAATCGTGTTGCGCTGGACCAGATTGAGATCAATCCTAAACAACCCCGCAAAGATTTTGATGAAGCTTCATTAAGTGAACTGGCCGCTTCTTTAAAAATCCATGATATTATTCAGCCCCTTACGGTTAGCAGGATGGCTTCGGGAAAGTACCGGTTGATTGCCGGCGAACGTCGTTACAGGGCAGCGAAAATTGCGGGCCTGAAAGATGTCCCGGTATATGTACGCCACGCCAACGATACAGATTTACTGGAGCTTGCCTTACTGGAGAATTTACAAAGAGAGAATTTGAATTCCATAGAAATTGCCCTTAGTTACAAAAGGCTAATGGATGAGTTGGATTATACCCAGGAAAAGGTTGCGGAACGAATGGGTAAAGAAAGGAGTACGGTCACCAATTATATCCGGTTATTAAAATTGCCACCCGATGTACAGGTGGCAGTTCGTACGGGAGTAATAACGATGGGTCATGCAAGGGCATTGATCAGTGTGGATGTAGTGGATAAACAATTATTCATTTTCTCCGAAATAAAAAATAAAGAATTATCCGTAAGGCAAACCGAAGACCTCGTTCGCAAAATGTACACCGGCAATGATGCTGTTAAAAATTCGGTAAAACCCCAATTGCCTCCGGCATTTAAGAAGATAGAAGATAATTTAGCTTCTCAATTTAATACCAAGGTAAAACTGGTACACAACAAGAAAGGCTATGGTGCCGTAACATTCGAATATTATTCGCTGGAAGAGTTGAATGGATTGTTGGATAAATTGAATATTAAAGTAAGTTGATGCGGAAATTTCTATCAATATTTCTAATGATTTCTTTTTATCTTTTTTGTGGTGAAATTCAGGCCCAGTCAAAGAAAGACAGCATTGCTGCTGACGCGAAAAAGGTTATTGACAGCAGCAAAAATAAAAATACTAATAAATTCGATCCCCGCAAAGCCACCCGGCGTTCGGCAATATTACCTGGCTGGGGACAGATCTACAATAAAAAATATTGGAAACTGCCCCTGGTATATGGTGCGCTGGGAGCAACCGCAAGCGTTTTTGTTTATAATGTTAAAAACTATAAACTATTGCGACTGGCCTATATTTACAAAATAGATAAAGACAGTTCCAACGACGCTTTGATAGATCAAAGATTTAAGAACCTTTCTTCGGGCGCCCTTCGGAGTTATCGAAATTCCTTCCGTCAAAATGTGGATTATACGGTACTTTTCTTTTTAGTTTTCTGGGGACTAAATGTGGTAGATGCCACCGTGGATGGTCACCTGAAGGCGTTCGACGTAAATGACAACCTCAGCCTGCAACTGAAGCAGGGATATAGCCCGCTGGCTAATACTTCCGGAATTAGCCTCGTACTGGATATACACACCAAAAATATGAGAGCAGGTAAATAATTATCTTTGCCTGGTAAAAATTTAAAAAACTATCATGGATTCAATCATCAGTTCCACCAGTGGTGGAAGAAATCTCAATATTGCATTGATCGGTTATGGAAAAATGGGTAAAGCCATCGAGGAAATTGCTGTTAAAAGAGGGCATACCGTCTCAATTAAAATTGACATTAATAATGCGGAAGAATTTACAGCAGAGAATTTACAACGATGTGATGTAGCGATAGAATTCACCGGTCCGCAAAGCGCGGTGGAAAATATCGTTGCCTGCCTGGATGCGGGAATACCGGTTGTTAGTGGCAGTACGGGGTGGCTGGCCCGCTGGGAAGAAGTAAAGCTTAAATGTAAAGAGATGAACGGGGCCCTGGTATATGCCAGTAATTACAGTGTGGGTGTCAACCTGTTTTTTGAAATAAATAAATTACTGGCACGTTTAATGGATCATCAAACCGATTATAATGTGAGCCTGGAAGAAATTCATCACACAGAAAAGAAGGACGCTCCCAGCGGCACAGCTATTACCCTGGCAGAACAGATATTGGAAAATCTTGGCAGAAAAAAACAGTGGATAAATCATAGCAGTCTATCTCCGGAAGACCTATCCATCATCAGTGAAAGAATAGATCCTGCGCCGGGGACTCACAAAATAAAATATACTTCTCCCGTAGATGATATTGAGATCATTCATACCGCACATAACCGAAAGGGCTTTGCTACAGGAGCCGTACTGGCTGCAGAATTTATAAGAGACAAAAAAGGCATATTCAGTATGAAGGAAGTTTTGGGATTTTAATACAGGTGTTGAAATTGAGCGATTTATTTTCAATGGCGGGAGTTAGTAGGTAGAGTATGGGAGGGATACCAGGTATCGTATCAAACACCTGGCTTTATCGTTTATTTAGGTATTAATTCTCGTTCTAAATTAATCAATCTTTAATGCACAAATTTATTTTGAAGGAAGTAAAAAATCCTCATAAAAATGTGATGAGGAAAGGCAATAGCTATCTTGCTTGTTTAACTTTGTTCCCGGAAGAAACTGGATTGTGAAACTGAAAAATGTGGTTATGAATTTCAGTGGACAAAGGCTTTTTATTGAAGAAGCCAGGCACACAGGGATTCTGGATTACCTCTCTAAACCAGGACATGATCCTTAATCTCAATTGAATAAGGGAAACGCTAATTTCGAGAATAGAGTTATTGGGAACTTGCTCTGGGTCGGTTTAAGAAACCAAGATACTCGTTTTTGATATGGTGAAGCTGGGAACTGCTTATTGTTCTTGTGGACTTCATTGAAATTTTAATTCTCTTCCCATTAAAGCAAAAAACAGGTTTTGTAACTCATCCACAGAATAAATAATTGTAACCGCTTCTCCATGAATAAAAAGAAAACCAGCTTCATCTGCCAATAAAATAATCCCTTCATATTCATATTTATCCAACTCGCTTACGGGATCTGTTCCGTCTTTAGCAAAAACTGTTTGCACTAATATTTCAGGCGTTAAAGGGATAGATTCTGCCTCCCATCCTTCCGGAAGTGAGAACTTATCCGGATCTATAACCCTGGTTTGTACTTCGTTTTCGGATAAACCAATAACCACTAATCGCGCTCCGGTTAATTTGTCCTTTAAAATGTTTCCGATCTGCAATCCTTTTGATCTCATAAAAATAAATTTATGATTATTATAATATTTTCTTTTGCATTCTTAAGAATTGTGCCTAAAACATATAAATAGAAGAAGATTATGAGATCGCTTTTATAGGTTTCAATTTGATTTCTATATGATATCACTTTTACGTATGAGATCATATATGACGACCACTGCCATATCTCTAATACCTGCAGCAAATTTGTTCATCATTTGAATATTTCCGTCAAAATTGATTTTATTTAATTCTTCTATTTCTAAGTTTCGTAGTTGGTTGTATTTATTACACCGTCGTAGTTAGTTTGGATTCGTACCACCGTAAGAAATTCCTGCAATCCCCTATTCCCCGCTAAATTTGAAATTATGTGTTTTATAAAATTCATTAGTATCCAGGATATTGTTTCTTAATGGAAAGACCATATTTGTTTCAAATTGAGCTCTTTATTTTAAAATAAGAAGCCAATACAGTAAAGGGTTTCAAAAGATTCTGGTGAGTTGAACGGGGTAAAAACACTCCCGTATACCTCACCCAATCGGATGTAAAATATGAATAATTTGGTGGTTGTGGCAAATAAAAAAAACCTTCAAACATAGTGTTTAAAGGCTCTTAAGCGAATTTATGAAAATTCTCGTGAACTGGCTGGGACTCGAACCCAGGACCCATACATTAAAAGTGTATTGCTCTACCAACTGAGCTACCAATTCATTTATTTCCACGACCCTCCTAACTTACTAATTCTACTCCATTCTTTTATTTTGGAGTGCAAAAATAGGCCAAATTCATTTAGTGCCAAACTTTTTTAGAAAACTTTCCCGTCATAACTAAATAATTATACAAAGATTGTTTATAAACAGCCGTTGAACTCACTTATTTTTGCCTATAATTTAATATATGAGTGACTTTTTTAAAAATAAAGTGGTTGCCATTACAGGCGGGAGTGAAGGAATCGGAAAAGCTTTGGTAGATGCTTTGATACCATTAGGTGCAAAAATTGCCACCTGTGGCCGTAACCAGGATAAATTA
>JBDTWP010000340.1:0-7847 GCA_040006615.1 Ferruginibacter sp. | reverse complement strand
TTGAATTTTTCTTCAAATATTTTTGACAGTTCTATAAAAGAGTGCATAAGGTAAACTGCTATAATGCAAGATTACTGAGCCGGTCGCCAGGCTTCGTAAACTGCGTTTAATAATTATTTTTTCTTTTTTGCAGACAACTTTGATTTTGAAGTGTGCAATTTCGGTTTACCTTCCTCCTGCACCCAGTGATAATCCAGTTGACGTTTTTCTAAATTAGCAGCTACCACTTTTATCTTTACCGCATCACCCATTCTGAATTTCTTTCCGGTTTGCATTCCTACCAGTGCATAATCCGCTTCGTCTAATTTAAATTCATCAAACTCACCCAGGTCCCTTACCGTTACCATGCCTTCACATTTATGCAAAACGGTTTCTACAAAAAATCCGAAACCTGCCACCCCGCTGATGATGCCGTCGAATTCTTCGCCGAGGTAATCCTGCATAAATTCTACCTGTTTGTATTTATTACCCGCTCTTTCCGCCTCCATGGCCTTTCGTTCCCTATCGCTGCAATGTTTACATTTCTCTTCCATCTTATTATCAATCTTCAATTCTTTATCCAGGCATTCCTGAAGTATCCGGTGCACCATTACATCCGGGTAACGGCGTATGGGTGAAGTAAAGTGACAATAATGCTCAAATCCCAAACCATAGTGCCCGATATTTTTCGAAGTATAGATGGCCTTCGCCATAGTGCGGATGCCCAATTGTTCAAGAACATGCTGCTCAGGCCTGCCATTAACATCTTTTAATAAATTATTGAAAGACCTGGCAACGGCTGCTTCATCATGGATATCAAATGTATACCCGAATTTTTTTGCAAATGCCGCGAATGGCTTAAGTTTTTCGTCATCAGGCGTATCATGAATGCGGTAGGGAAAAGGAACAGGCTGCTTATTGCTCTTTATCCTGGAAACATACTCAGCAATGGTTCTGTTGGCAAGCAACATAAACTCTTCCACCAGTTTATGGGAATCCTTGCTTTCTTTAATAACGATACCAATTGGTTTGCCTTTTGCATCCAGGGTAAACCGGACCTCCTGGGAAGAAAAATTGATCGCCCCATTATCGAATCTTTCCTGCCTGAATTGCTTTGCCAGGTCGTTTAATAATAAAATAGCTTTATGATGAGGGCCATCTTTGGATTCAATGATATGTTGTACATCTTCATAGGTAAACCGCTGATTGCTGTGGATGATCGTTCTGCCGATCCACTTATGTTTTACTTCTCCCCGGTTGGTGATTTGAAATATTACGGAAAAGGTATATTTATCTTCATCCGGCCTGAGTGAGCAAAGTTCATTGCTGATCTTTTCAGGAAGCATCGGGTTTACCCTATCTGGCAAATACACGCTGGTAGCCCTTTCATAGGCCGATTTATCTAACAGGCTATCCGGCTTTACAAAATGACTTACATCTGCAATGTGCACCCCTATCTCATAATTGCCATTATCTAAATTCCTGATCGACAGGGCATCATCAAAATCTTTAGCATCTACGGGATCGATCGTAAACGTCAGAATATCCCTGTAGTCTTTTCTCTTTTTCAGTTCTTCACGGGTAATTGTTTCCGATAAGTTCATTGCCTCTTCCATTACAACTCTATCGAATAAAAGAGGGAATCCGGATTCTACCAGGATTTCCTTCATGGCCATATCATTCACATCCTCCGCTTTTAATATACTCACCACCTCCCCCTCAGGTTTTTTATCTGTTTTATTCCATTTTACCATCTTTGCAATTACCCTGTCTCCATTAACCGCACCATTCAGTTTTTCGGCAGGAATATAAAAATCAGGAATTGGCTTTTCGGATGCAGCTACAAAAAATGCAACATTTTTATTCACCTGTACATTCCCGATAAAGGTGGTTCTTAGCCGTTCAGCCACATCCGTTACTTTGCCTTCGGTTCGTCTCCCCCTTCCGCTGTCTTTGCTGATCTGCACTCTTACGGTATCGCCATGAAAAGCACGGTTAAAATCGTTGGGTCTTATCACAATATCCCGGTCCATTCCGTCTACTATCACATACCCCATACCTCCACGGGAAATATCCAATTTTCCTTTTACTGTTAGCACCTGTGATGAATTTTTTACACTTGTTTTTCTTTCTTTACTCATATTTATTCGTTTTTCAATAAACCGCTGGTTTATCGGGAGCATCCTTTAAAATGGATTTCTGCCGATTTTTCCCTCGACCATTATCATTTTCTGCTTAGTATTCCTGTTAGTAGAATACCGTTTTAACCAGTTATTTTGTTTTGTAGTTTTTGCCAGGCTCTCCCTGGAAAAGTTCCCACACCTTTAAATTTTGGAGGAATCGGAGTAAATCAAAAAACCATCCTGCGGCAATCAATTCAAATTACAAAGATGCTCAACCATCAAAATTTCAGCGCCTGGAAGCGTTGAATGAACCGGCATAGATTTTCCTCTTTTATTATCAGTGCAATAAGCATTAATACTGCTAATTTTACTACACAATCTCCTAAATACGCTGATGTACCTTTGTTAAAACAGGAATGATTTTCATAATAGTCCCCCGGTAACTAATTCTGCGGTGCAATGTACCAACTTATTGCTATATTCGATAAAACGCACCGTATTGCAAACACGCACAAATTCTCCACAAAGGATAATTAGCAAGACGATCTGGATATTGGCGGTAGTAAGTCTTTTTACAGATACGGCCAGTGAAATGCTCTATCCTGTGATGCCGGTTTTTTTAAAACACATCGGTTTTTCGGTAATATTGATCGGAATTTTAGAGGGTGCTGCGGAAGCGGTAGCCGGACTAAGCAGAAGCTATTTTGGGAAATTGAGTGATATAAGCGGAAAACGTTTGCCCTTTGTCCGGTTAGGCTACGCCCTTAGTGCCATCAGCAAACCTATGATGGCTGTTTATATTTTCCCCTTCTGGATATTCCTTGCCCGCACTGCTGACCGGTTTGGCAAGGGCATTCGTACAGGAGCCAGGGATGCGATGTTGAGCGATGAATCTACCGGATCAACAAAGGGCAGGGTGTTTGGATTTCACCGGGGCATGGACACGCTGGGGGCGGTAATGGGTCCCAGCATAGCGCTCGTATATCTATATTTTAATCCAAACGATTACACCAACCTCTTTTTGATTGCATTTATTCCGGGATTACTGGCGATTTTATCCACCCTTCTGCTTAAAGAAAAAAAAAAGGAGGGAATATTAAATAACGACCAACAAACTGACGAAATCAATAATAAGGATTCAAGGAAACCAATTAACCCGCTATCCGTTTTTCAAGCTTATTGGAAAATAAGCCCTGCCCCTTTTAAAAAATTAGTGACTGGCCTGCTGGCATTCTCGTTATTCAACAGTTCTGATATCTTTTTGTTATTGAGAGTAAAGGAAAGCGGGTTTAATGATACAGCTGTAATTGGAATGTATATTTTTTACAACCTGGTATATGCCGTCGTCGCTTATCCTATTGGCATCATTGCAGATAAAATTGGTCTGAAAAAAATATTGATATCGGGACTTTTCCTGTTTGCCATGGTTTACATAGGTTTTGCGTTTAATCAAACTTACCTGATTTATTATTTACTTTTTGCTTTGTACGCCATTTATGCTGCCGCCACAGAAAGTATTTCAAAGGCCTGGATCACCAACCTGGTTGATAAAAGGGAAACAGCTACTGCCATCGGTACCTACTCCGGCTTGCAAAGTTTTGCTGCTTTAATAGCCAGTAGTTTAGCCGGGCTGTTATGGTTTAATTTTGGGGCGGAAATCACTTTTTTGATCACCGCCGGTGTTACGCTGGCCGTTGTAATTTATATATCGGGCATGTCGCAAGCCCCGAAAGGAGAGTTACTCACCGGCCGCTCAGCCAGCCATCGGGGAGATATCCGAAGCGTATAATTTTATCGTAAAACCCTTGTGGTAAGCACTACAGCCAGTTTTAATTTAAGAATCAGGCAAATTGGCTGAACGACGTTCAGACTGGATGAATGGTGAAATATTGAACAATCACTTTTGCCGATTCACAATATGGCATTCAACATTATCCTTAACTTTATTAAAAGAATTATAATATGGAAAATTACGAAACCGTTGTGGCTGCCTTGGCTGGCTTAAAGGCCAAAGGATTTACACTAGACTTTAATATCGCCTTTGATAAAATCATCTGCAATGAAAATGGGCTTTGCCTAAACCCACAAGAATTTGAAATTAAGGAAGTCTATCGTTTTGAAGGAGATACCAATCCAGATGACGAGGATATAGTATATGCGATTGAGTCAAGAGATGGGTCTATAAAAGGTAGTATGACCAGTGCCTACGGAGTGTATGCAGATACAATCAGTACGGAAATGATACAAAAATTAGCGAGGCACCATTGAGGGTGAATGGGCGGGAGCGGGGGCAATTGGCAATAGGCAAGGAACAATTGGCAAAAGGCAAGGGGCAAGGGGCAATATGCAAGGGGCAATTGGCAATAGGCAATTGGCAATTGGCAAGATGCAACAGGCAAGAGGCAACAGGCTAGGGGCAATTTAGTTTCGGTATAATACTTATTGTTAAAAAATCAAATTACAAAACAATCAATCATGGCTGGTAAAATTGACAGAAGAAAATTTCTACAACTCTCCGCCTTTTCCGTCCCTTTATTTGCAACAGAAAAAAGCATAACGAATGGTTTAATTTCACCAATTGTCCCCATCGTTATTTCCACCTGGGATGCAGGCATGGAAGTAAATGCGGAAGCCTGGAAAATACTATCGGTAAAGGGCAGGGCCATCGACGCAATAGAAGCAGGTGCCAGGCAAATTGAAGATACGCTCAACTGTTGTGTGGGATTGGGCGGTAACCCTGACAGGGATGGTTTTGTGACCCTCGATGCCTGCATCATGGATGAGCATTCCAATTGTGGTGCTGTGGCAGGTTTGGAACAGATCAGGCACCCCTTATCGGTGGCAAGGAAAGTAATGGAGAAAACGCCACATGTTTTATTGGTTGGGAATGGTGCCCAACAGTTTGCCATAGAAAATGGATTTGCAAAGGAGCCCGCCAAACTTTCAGACAGCGCAGAAAAAGCCTATAAAGAATGGTTAAAGACCACCGAATACAAGCCCGTCATAAATATTGAGAATAAAAAAGGAGCCGGGCCGTTTGCACCCAATATTTTGCCCGATGGCAGGCCCAATCATGATACCATGGGATTGCTGGCGATGGATACAGAGGGAAACCTATCCGGGGGTGTCACTACCAGCGGAATGGCATTTAAACTACATGGCCGTGTCGGCGATTCCGCTGTCATAGGGGCAGGCTTATTTGTAGATAACGAAATTGGTGCTGCTACCAGCAGTGGAGTGGGTGAAGAAGTTATTCGTATTTGTGGTACCCACCTTGTAGTGGAATTTATGAGGGCGGGCAACAGCCCGGAGATGGCTTGTAAAAAAGCGGTGGAACGTATCATAAAAAGAGATAGACAAAAAGCAGGAGATTTACAAGTGGGATTTTTAGCCATGAATAAAAAAGGCGAATATGGTGCTTATGCGATCCAGAAAGGTTTTGTGTTTTCGGTTAAGAGTAATAATGAGAACAAAATTCACGAGTCGAAGTATGTCATTGGTTGATGGTTGATGGTTAAAGTTTCATGGTTGATGGCTTATGGTTTAAATGCATCACTCCTATACTCATTATTTATTAAGCATTACTCCATATTCATCACTTAATTATTCATCAATTAATTATTCATTACTCATCATTTCATCACTCATCACTCACCACTCACCACTCAGCACTTAGCACTTATCATTCATCATTCATTATTCATCACTCATTATGAAAATCAGTCTTGAAGTAATCGGCTTTAATATTGAAAGCTGCATCATCGCACAATCAGCCGGTGCAGACCGTATCGAGTTGTGCGATAATCCCGGTGATGGTGGTACCACTCCATCCTTTGGATTTATAAAAGCAGCAAGGAAAAATCTGACAATTGAATTGTATCCCATTATCAGGCCAAGAGGTGGCGATTTTCTGTTTAGTAAAGCTGAATTTGAAATGATGAAAACTGATGTACAACAATGTAAAGAACTGGGATGTGATGGGGTGGTGATCGGAATATTAAAGGCAGACGGAACCGTAGATAAAGAAAATTGTAAACAATTAGTTAGTCTTGCATCACCGATGGGGGTCACATTTCACCGCGCCTTTGACAGAACCAATGATCCATTTAAAGCATTGGAAGACATTATAGAAATTGGCTGTGAGCGTATTCTTACCAGCGGACAAAAGCCTGCTGCATTAGAAGGAGCGGAATTGATACTTTCCTTAATTCAGCAATCGGCCGGAAGGATTATCATCATGCCGGGAAGCGGTATCCGTTCTGATAATATTGCGGACATTGTTGAAAAAACAGGGGCAAAAGAATATCATACTTCCGCAAGAATTTTCAGGGACAGCAAAATGGATTTTCAAAACGAAGTGATGAATGAGCGCCTGACATCACTTGTAACTGATGGCGATGAAGTGAGGAAGATAATAAAATTATTAAACCAGCAGGAGGAATGAACCGATCGCCACAAATTCACCGATTTGAAAGAATGAGTTTTTTACTCAAGATTGGCTGATTTTGATTCCCTTATTGCCACAAGAATTCCTGAATGCCTTTTTACAACTTTTTAGAAAAAAAATGAAATCGGATATTTTCAAATTGAGAGAAGAGATACTAAAAGAGCATTCCAGAGCTCAATGCAATAAAATTACGGCCTGGGTAGGTGCTGCTCAAAAACGCTTTGATGAACTTTTCAATCTTTTTTTAAACGATGAATACAGGGTAACCCAGCGGGCAGCATGGCCCTTAAGTTATTGCGTATCCGGTCATCCTGAATTTATTAAAAAAAGATTCCCGGAACTTATTAAGAATTTAAATAAGCCTCGTATACATGACGCCGTCAAAAGAAATACCGTGCGGATCTTGCAGGGAATTGATATCCCGAAAAAATACCAGGGTGAAGTAATGAATATATGCTTTCATTATGTGGAATCCCCTGGTGAAGCTGTTGCCATTAAGGCATTCTCTTTAACCATATTAGGCAATCTTGCAAAACTATATCCTGATATTGTACCAGAAATAAAAATACTGATCGAAGAACAAATGCCCAATCAAACGGCAGCCTTTAAAAGCCGGGCGAAGCGATTACTAAAGGTCTTTGATAAATCATAGGTTCCGATATTAAGAATTCAGATCACATGATTCAATGAAATTTTGGTTGCCCATCTACTGGTTTTGAGGGCGCGACTGTGATGAACTGCCGTGGCCGTTGGCCTCACAGCCACTCTTTGCATGCAGGCATTGAATAAAGTCCATAAAAATTAAAGCTTTACCGTTTCAATTTTAGTTTCAACTGTTTTGGGCTCACGGTAAAAGACCTTAAAGATCAATCGTAAATTCTGATCGTATGTAAAGTAATTATACAACCAGTTGGTGAAAACAAAGAAACGATTCTTTACACCCAGTATCAGCATCAAATGCAGGCCCATCCAGATCATCCATGCAAGAAATCCGCCGAAATGCAATTTCGGCCTTGGCATATCTACCACAGCAAGATTACGTCCAACCGTTGCCATACTGCCGCCATCCTTATATACAAATTCTTCCAGCCTGTCGATACCACTCTTCATTTCCAGCCGGCACAGATTATTGGTAAGCAGATCGGCCTGTTGCATGGCAACGGGTGCAACCTGGGGGTGCCCCCCGGGCCAGGCTGGCTCTTCCATATACGCAACGTCACCAATTGCATAAATATTGGCAAATCCGAATAACTGGCAATGCCGGTCCACTTTGATCCGGTTGCCGCGGGCAATTAACT